>JAFXOO010000371.1 GCA_017528675.1 Oscillospiraceae bacterium
CTCATGGCTCTGACCGTGGATTATGACAATTTTCATCCGGATACATTCGCCTCTCTTTTCATAATGACTGCATTTTCCCTTGGATTTTCGTAATAATCCGGACGGATGCCGAGATCCTGAAAGCCGAATTTCTCATAGAGCTTCCGGGCGGGAACATTCCTGACACGCACTTCAAGAAAGAAGTCCGCCTCCGGGTGCGCATCGAGTGCCGTTTGCAGCAGCAGTGTCCCGATGCCCTCCCGGCGGCGCTGCGGGTCGGCGGCGATGTTGGCAATTTCGGCCTCTCCTGCTGCGCAGAAGCAGACCAGATAGCCCGCAATCCGTTCGCCGTCCATTGCTGCCAGCACCTCTGTGCAGGCGTTGGCAGCGGCATCCATGAAATTCTGAAGGCTCCAGGGGTCGGTGAAGCAGGCTGCTTCAAGCGCTGTGATCTGTCCGAGCAGCTCCGGCTCCTCCGGAGTGATGCGTCTGATGGTAATGGACATTGTGTAACTCCTGTTCTCTGGTCAGCCCTTGGCATCGTACCAGGTTTCGCCCCGGTTCACATCCGCCGTTAGCGGCACGGACAGCTCTGCGGCGTGGAGCATTTCCTCGTGCAGCACTGCTGCGGCGGCCTCCGCATCCGCAAGCGGCACCTCGACAATCAGTTCGTCATGCACCTGCAAGATGAGCTTTGCCGACGGCACCTCCTGCATAAGGCGCCTGTGCACATGCACCATCGCCAGCTTGATGAGATCGGCGGCTGTGCCCTGGACGGGCGTATTCATGGCGATGCGCCTGCCGGCGGCCTGTACCATCTTGTTCTTTGCCTGAAGCTCCGGGACATAGCGGCGGCGTCCGAGCATGGTGCTGACATAGCCGTCCCTTGCGGCGTTTTCCACAGTGCTGTCAAGGAATGTGGAAACCTTCGGGAAGGAGCCGAGATAGTCGCTGATATACTGCTTTGCCATCTGCACGGATACATGAATATCCTTTGACAGCGAGAATGCCCCCATGCCGTAGAGGATACCGAAATTGACCGCCTTGGAGGCGCTGCGCATTTCGGGCGTGACATCCTCCGGTGCGCAGCCGAAGACCTTCGCTGCCGTTGCGGTGTGGATGTCGGCGCCGCTTCTGAATGCCTCCTGCATGGCGGTGTCGCCGGAGAGATGTGCCATCAGCCGCAGCTCAATCTGGCTGTAGTCGGCATCGAGCAGAATACAGCCGGGGGCGGCCTTGAAGAACCTGCGCATCTGCCGTCCGAGCTCTGTGCGGACGGGGATGTTCTGCAAATTCGGCTCCGTGGAGGACAGACGGCCGGTGCGTGTTTCGGTCTGGCGGTAATTCGTGTGGATGCGGCCATCCGCTGCGACTGCCGAGAGCAGACCGTCCACATAGGTCGAGCGGAGCTTGGTGTACTGACGGTATTCGAGAACCTTCGCCACAATCGGGCTCTGCCAGCTCAGTTCTTCGAGCACTTCGGCATTCGTTGACCAGCCGCTCTTGGTCTTTTTCTTCGCCGGCAGACCGAGCTTTTCAAAGAGAATCACACCGAGCTGCTTCGGGGAGCTGATGTTGAATTCCTCGCCGGCAATCTCGTAGATCTCCGCTGCAAGCTCGTCGATGCGGCCGTTGAGGCTCTCTCCGAACCTGCGGATGCCGTCCTGATCGACCAGCACGCCGGTGTGCTCCATCGAGGCAAGCACATCCGTCAGCGGAAGCTCAATATCCCGCCACAGCGGGAGCATGCCCTCGGATTCAAGACGGGCGATGCCCGCCTCATACATGCTTTGCAGCGCTTGCAGATCGGCATAGGCGCCGAGTTCATCAAAGCGGTGAACGTTCAGGACGGCGCAGACTGCCGCTGTGCTGTAGTCCGTGGCGGACGGGTTGAGCAGATAGCCGCAGATAGCCGCATCAAACACAATCCCCCGGAGCTGCGTGCCGTGGGAGAGTGCATAGCGGTAGTGGGGCTTGGCATCATCCGTGAGTTTCGGGAGGTCACTGCTGAGAAAGGCGAGGATTTCGCTTTCCTCCGCCGTCTGCATGACCTGCGTGCCGGTGAGCACAGTCAGCTTCCCGTCCCCCAGCAGATAGGCGCAGACGGCATCGCCCGCAGGAAGTGCCCATGCTGCTTCTGTCAGCTCCGGCGCAGAAAGCTTTTCCGCCGGTGCCGCTTCTGCATCTGCCAGCGGAGACTCCTCGCCGCCGAGGGGCTCTAATCCGAGCCGGTCGAGCAGCTTATACAGCTCCAGCTCGGTCAGGATTCTGCGGAGGGTGTCGGCGTCCTGCGGCTTTGGAAGATAAGCTTGCAGATCGGTGGAAACGGGCGCATTTGTGACGATGGTCGCCAGCCATTTGCTGTGCTCGGCATCGGGGCGGCCGTCGAGGAGCTTCTGGCGCATGCGGGGCGTGACGCTGACCTCGTCGATATGGTCATACATTGCCTCGATGCTGTTCCATGCCTGAATCAGACCCATTGCCGTCTTTTCCCCGACCCCCTTGATGCCGGGGATATTGTCGGAGCTGTCGCCCATGAGCGCTTTCAGGTCGATGATGTGGACGGGCGCAAAGCCGTATTCTTCCGTGAAGCGCTCCGGGGTGTAGGGGATGGTCTCTTTGGTCTTGACAAGGCGCACGGTGACATGCTCCGTGATGAGCTGGAGGCTGTCCCGGTCGCCGGTCATGACGCTGCACTGTGCGCCCTGCACATCGCAGGCATGGGCGAGCGTGCCGAGAATATCATCTGCTTCAAAGCCCTCTGCGGAGAGGACGGGAATGCCCATCGCCGTGAGAATCTGTTTGAGATAGGGCATCTGCATGGCGAGCTCCTCCGGCATGCCCTTGCGGTTGGCTTTATAGGAAGCATCTGCTTTGTGGCGGAAGGTCGGGCTTTTCAGGTCGAATGCCACAGCCACGCCGTCCGGCCTGACAGTCTCAATCTCCTTGAGGTACATCTGGAAGAAGCCGAACAGCGCATTGGTGAACACGCCCTTATGATTGGCAAGCGCCTTCACGCCGTAGAATGCACGGTTGATGATGCTGTTGCCGTCGATGACAAGTAAATGCATGGATATGCCCTCCGTTCTGAGAATCTGTACCTATTATATCACAGATAGGGTAGAAATGCAAGCGGCGGGCAGTATTCTGTGCGCAAAAGAATCCCCCTGCCGGAGCAGGGGGAGGATCTGCTTATTTGCGGACAAAATCGGATATTTTGGCATCTTCATTTCCGGCGCCGACAGCGGCGGAATAGATCAGGATGACGGCGGCATCGGAGGCATTGACCGTGCTGTCTTCGTTGACATCTGCGGCCCTGATCTGCGCTTCTGTCAGGCCGAGCTCTCTGCCTGCGCCGGCGGCTGCGGCTGCGATCAGGACGGTTGCGGCATCGGAGGCGTTGATCGTGGTGTCGCCGTTGACATCACCGAGGGGGGATTCGGTGGGCTCGGTCGGTTCGGTCGCAGGTTCAGCATCCCCGGTGATCGTCAGCGTCATGGTGTTGCCCTCTACCTGACAATTCATCGGGTCATCGATAAAGGATTTAATTTGTTCCCCCTTGAACTGATAGGTTCCCGGCGTTGCAGTTTTATCTGCACTTACCTTCAGCACTGCGGTCAGACTGTCAGATGCGCCGTTTTCAGCCAGGACAGTCCCCCAGTCGAAGGCATAACCGATCAGTGCCCTCATAGCGCCTGACTTGAGCTGCTTGACCTTTGTGCCGTTCTTGCCGGTGATCGTGATCTCAATGGTCTTGCTTTCTCCGGGTGCCAGTGTCAGGCTCTCCGGAAGGATCACTTCGTAGAGCGCTTCTTCGGGCTCGGTCGGTTCGGTCACAGGTTCGGTGACGGGCTCGGTCGGTTCGGTCGGGTCGGTGACGGGCTCGGTTGCGGGTTCGGTCGGCTCCGGCACGGTTGTGACTGTCTCCGGGAAATGCACATAGGCTGCATTGCCGCCTTCTTCATAGAGGCTCTGCCGGAAGCCCTGCAACAGCTTCTCCGCAGAATAGCTGCCCGGCTGTGCGGCAGTCACGTTCAGAACTGCTGTCAGACCGCCGTCTTCCGTCTTTTCGCAGGAAACAAGGCTTGCCGGATCATCCTCCGGGAGCTTTTCGATCATCGCCAGCGGACGGGCGCCGTTGTTGGCGATGTCCACGGTGATAGTATAGGTTTCGCCCACGGCAAGCTCCTCCGGCAGACCGGTGATGGTTGCCGTGTGCTTGTCTGCACCGACTTCGTAGCTGTCAATCGGGTCTGTGTTGTCCTTCGCATAGCTCCGTCCGACCTCGATGAATTCATGAGTTTCGTACTCGGCAAGGGCGGCATTGAACTCCTCCTCGCTGGCGGACAATTCATTGACCCGGTATTGCTCCGGGACTGAACTGTAGTCATGGGAATAGGTCAGGGACTCCAGCAGTTTCCCCTTATGTGTCAGGTTGCTGTAATAGCCGGAGGAATAGCCCATGTTTTCTAAGCCACCGGGGAACTGGCCGGATGTGACATCGAATTTGGCGATGCCATAGCCATAGCCGATCGAGCCGAGCTTCTTCAGCTTGCCTTCCCACAGCGTGAACACATCGACCATAGCGGCGTGGAATTCACCGGTGGAAACGAACAGCTCCGGTGTCTCGTCCCAGACGACATCCATCAGGCTGTATTGAATCGGTGTTGCAAGCCCCTGCGGATTTGTGTCTTCCTGTTCTGCGAGATAGTCCTTGTAGAGTGCCCGCCAGTCTGCGGGTTCGGTAGGCTCTGTTACAGGCTCGGTCGGATCCTCCGGAGGAGTATCAAGGCTCACGAAGGTGCGGCCGAATCTGTTGGCATAGTCCTGGGCAGTGGAACCGTCATGCCCCCGGATGACACCGGAGTAGGTTCCTTTTGTATCGTCATCACAGAACGTTTTTTTATCGTTATCAATTTCGCATGCGGGGTTCAGGATGGTGACGGATTCCAGCGATTCGCAGTTGGAGAACGCATGAAATCCGATGTTTATCACACTTTCCGGGATGGTGACGGATTCCAGCCTTGCGCAGTCGGAGAACGCTCCGTTTTCTATGCTCGTCACACTGTCCGGGATGGTGACGGAGGTCATCAATTTGCAACGGGAGAACGCACTGAAGTTGATGGTTGTCACGCTGTCCGGTATCACAACATCCCCGATGCAGGCCGTTCCGTCAATGAGGATTCCGTTGACAATGACAAGCGGGTTCTGCTTCTGCTGTGCCTTCAGCCACGGCGTATTGTAGAACGCCATGCCGCTAATGCTCGTCACGCTGGCCGGGATGGTGATAGATGCCAGCGATGTACAGCCGGAGAACGTTGCCCATTCAATGCTCGTCACACCGTCCGGAATCGTGACGGAGGTCAGCGATGTGCATTCGTAAAACGCATACTCTCCGATGCTCGTCACGCTGTCCGGGATGGTGACGGAGGTCAGCGAAGTCAAACTGTTGAACGCATGTTTTTGGACGCTCGTCACCGGCTGGCCGTTTACTTCTGCGGGGATCACGACCTCATCCACGGTTCTATCTTCCAGTCCCGTGGCCTCGGCGTGGTCGCTGTAGACTGTGAATTTTAGGTTGTCAGATGTCACCTGCGTGCCTGTCTCTGCGGCTGCGGTGATGCCCGTGAGCAGCGGCATTCCCGCTGTCGGCAGCGCCGTGCAGAGCATGGAAAGCGCCGTGAAGCCGGCGATAATTCTGTGTTTCATAAAATTCCTCCTGGTTTCCTGTTCCCGCTGTGCGGTATATTTCCATTATGCACCATCCGGAACAAAATGGCAAGCGCTGCGGGGCGCATCCGGCGGGATTTCTCTTTTCTGCATAAAAATGCGATGCGGGTTTTGTATAACTTTCTGCGGCGGGATCTGCACGAAACAGAATCAAAACAATCTGCACGAAACAGAATCAAAAAACCAATTGACAAATGATTACAAATGTGTTACAATAGAATTGGACTATCTATATACAGAGAAGAACAATCCGGGCAGAGGGAAAGTGCTGCGGATATGACTGAAAAGAGTATTATGAAAAACGATGAACGGAGGAATCCCCTATGAAATTTTCGGACGGCCTCTGGCTGAACAGGAAGGGCTACCAGGTGCATTATGCATCGCAGGCCTATGAGGTGCGCTGCACGGAGAATTCTGTCTCTGTCTTTGCCACCACGAACCCGATCTACAACCGTGCCATGACGCTTGGCGGCGTTACGCTGGAGATCACCTACACCGCTGTGGCGGATGATGTCATCAAGGTGCACATCGTCCATCACAAGGGCGGGCTGAAGAACCAGCCGAAATTCGAGCTGAACGAGCCGCAGGGCTACAAGGCGCAGATCACCGGGGACGAGAAGTCCGTGACGCTGACCGCCGGCAGGACATCCGTGCGGATTGCCAGGGGGTTCCACTGGGATGTGGAATTTTCCTGTGACGGGAAGCGCCTGACCGGCTCCGGCTGGCGCTGTACCTCGTATATCGAGGAAAATGCTTACCATGCCGATGCCCGCCGGAGTGCGCAGCGGGATGACCAGTTCTTCAATGAGCCAGTGGATCCGCACAATGCATTTATCCGGGAGCAGCTCACGCTCGATGTGGGCGAGAATATCTACGGTTTTGGCGAGAAATTCACGACCTTTGTCAAGAACGGGCAGACTGTGGAGATCTGGAACGCCGACGGCGGTACCTGCTCCGAGCAGAGCTACAAGAGCATCCCGTTCTATGTGTCCTCCAGGGGCTACGGCGTACTTGTCAACAGCACCGGCAAGGTCAGCTATGAAGTCGCATCCGATACCGTCTCCAAGGTCAGCATGACGCTGCCGGGCGAGGAGATCGAGTACTACTTCATTAGCGGCGGGGGCGGGGAGCCCCCGCTGGCAGGTGCCTCCCAATGCGGCGATGCCGCAAAGGTCGGCGGGGAGCCCCCGCTGGCAGACGGCCGTGCGCTGGAACGGGTGCTGATGAAGTATACCGACCTCACCGGCAAGCCTGCGCTGCCGCCGGCAAAGTCCTTCGGACTGTGGCTGTCCACGTCCTTCACCACCGATTATAATGAGGAGACAGTCAACAGCTTTGTGGACGGCATGCGGGAGCGGGATATTCCGCTGAATATGTTCCATTTCGACTGCTTCTGGATGAAGGGCTATGAATGGACGAACTTTGAATGGGACAAGGCGTCCTTCCCGGATCCGGAAGGGCAGCTCAGACGCCTGCATGAGCGTGGACTGGGCGTCTGCGTCTGGATCAATCCCTATATTTCCCAGCGCAGCAGGCTCTTTGACGAGGGCATGGAGCGGGGCTATTTCATCCGGAACCGTGACGGCTCCGTGTTCCAGACCGACCTCTGGCAGCCGGGCATGGCGATTGTGGATTTCACCAATCCGGCAGCCTATAAGTGGTTCGGGGATCACATCCGTGCACTGCACCGCATGGGCGTGGATGCCATTAAGACCGATTTCGGTGAGCGCATCCCGGCCGACTGCGTCTACTTTGACGGCAGCGACCCGATTGCCATGCATAATTTCTATACCTACCTCTATAACAAGTGCGTCTTTGAGGCACTGGAGGGCGAGACCGGCAAGGGCAAGGCGGTGCTCTTTGCAAGAAGTGCCACGGTCGGCGGTCAGAAGTTCCCGGTACACTGGGGCGGCGACTGCTCGGCGGAGTTTACGTCCATTGCCGAAACGCTCCGGGGCGGGCTTTCGCTCTGCGCATCGGGCTTCGGCTTCTTCTCGCATGACATCGGCGGCTTCGAGCAGACCGCAACGGCGGATGTCTACAAGCGCTGGTGTGCCTTCGGGCTGATGTCCACGCATTCCCGCCTGCACGGCTCCACCTCCTACAGAGTGCCGTGGGCGTATGAGGAGGACGATCCGGCAAATCCGGAGAACGCCTGCGCCGTGCTGCGCTTCTTTGCGAAGCTGAAGGGGCGCCTGATGCCCTATCTGTTCGCACAGGCAGTCAGAACCCACGAGACCGGCATCCCGATGATGCGCCCGATGGTGCTCAGCTTTGCGGATGACCCGGCAGTGCCCTCGCTGGACAGGCAGTACATGCTCGGTGACAGCCTGCTGTGTGCGCCGGTCATGAATGCGGAGGGGACGGCGGATGTCTATCTCCCGGCAGGGCGATGGACGGACATTATCACCGGCGAGACCTACGAGGGCGGACGCTATATCCGCAGGACATGCAGCTTCCTGGAGATGCCCGTGCTGGCAAGGCCGGATTCGATCATCGTCTTTGGCAATTTTGTACAGGATGTGGTCTATGACTATGTACAGGATGCCGAAGCCGTGATCTACAATCTGGGCGACGGCAGAACGGCAGAAGCAAAGATCTATGACAGCGAGGCAAACCTTGCTGTGACCGTCACAGCATCCCGCACCGGCGACAGCATCAGAGTGACTGCCACGCCGACGGACAAGACCTTTACCGTCAGCGTGTCCGGCGGCGGGTCTGCTGCGCTCGGCGGCGGTGTGACCGAAGTGACACTTCCTATATAACGGGAAAGGCCGCACACCTGCGCCCTTCCCGGAATCCAACCGGAACGGAGGAGAAACCATCATGGCAAAGAAAAATGAACCCAGCTATATCTGGCGTGACCGGAAGCGCACGTTTTTAGGGCTTCCGTGGTCATTTACCATCTATTATCTGACCGAGACAAAGCTCATCCGGCGCAGCGGCGTTTTCAACATCGAGGAGGACGAGATCGACCTCTACAAGATCACGGACAAGAAGCTCGTGATGCCGTTTGGACAGCGCATGGTGGGCTGCGGCACCATCCACATTTGCAGCAGGGATACAGATTCTCCGGAAACCGATATCCTCAGCATCAAGAATCCCCGTGAGGTCATGGAGCTGCTTGACAAGTACATCAATTCCGAGCGTGACCGCTACGGCACCAGAGGCCGTGATCTCTATGCAATGGGGCATGCACCGATGCATCCGCACGGTGAACCGGATCCCGTAGATTATGACCAGGAATAACGAGGAACTACAAGCATGAATGTCACAGCGTATCCCCCCAGAGGGGCAGGGCTGGAAAGCCTGATTACAGAAAAGCGCTCCTGCTGGGAGCGGCTGAAAGCAGAAAAGCGCCCGATCTTCATCTATGGCATGGGCGATGGTGCGGCAAAGATCATGTCGGTGTTTGCACGCTTCGGCATTGCCGTGTCCGGCATCTTTGCGAGCGACGAGTTTGTGCGGGGACATTCCTTTGCAGGCTACCGTGTGCACAAGCTCAGCGAGGTCGAGGAGATGGTCGATGATTTCGTCATCGTGCTTGCCTTTGCGGCAGGCTATCCGTCGCTGGTGGACTACATCCGGGAGCTTGCCAAGCGCCACACGCTCTATGTACCGGATGTGCCGGTCATCGGCGGCGGGCTGTTCGATTACACCTACTGCATGGAGCATCTGCCGGAGCTGAATGCGGTTTACCGGAATCTGGCAGACGACGAGTCCCGCCGGGTGTACCTGAATATCATCCAGTTCAAGATCAGCGGCAACATCCGCTATCTCGATACCGTGACAGCGGAGCCGGATGAGATCTACCGTAAGATACTGCGGCCGACCCGCAACGAGAATTTCGTGGATCTGGGCGCCTACAACGGCGATACCATCCGGGAGCTGCTGCGCTATACCCACGGGAAATACAATTCGATTCACGCCGTTGAGCCGGATAAGAAGAATTTCAGGAAGCTCGTGGCCTATATCGAGGAAAATGAGATGATGCAGGTCAGCCTGTTCCAGTGTGCAGCCTGGTGCTGTGATACGGAGCTGCCCTTCAGCTCCAAGTCCGGCAGGCAGTCCGTGCTGTCCTCCACCGGCGACAGCATGGAGGCACGCAGCGTGGACACGCTGCTCAAGGGCGCACCTGCCACACTGCTGAAGATGGATGTCGAGGGCTTCGAGCGGGAAGCACTCTGGGGTGCTGCCAAGACCATCGGGCAGTATGCCCCGAAGCTTTCGGTGGCGGTTTACCACCGCAACGAGGATCTCTTTGAGCTCCCGCTGCTGGTGCACACCCTGAACCCGCATTACCGGCTCTATATCCGTCACCGGCTCTATATTCCGGCATGGGAGACAAATCTCTACGCCATTCCGGAGGAATGACCACAGCCCGATAACCGGGGCATACACGAAACAGCGGCAAGAGAGAGATGCCGCACGACCGCCGGAATTTCCGGCATTGATTGAGGAGGCGATACCAATGGCACATATTGCAGGGATAACCGTGGCTGCTCTGGCAGCGGTCATGGTCCTGAGCGGCAGCATGCTTTCCGCAGCGGCCGCTGATACAGAGGAACTGACCGGGGCTACAGCAGCCACGGTATCTGAAACCACGGAACAGGCTGGCGAATGGGTCAGCGAAAATGACAGACTGTACTACATCTATGCCGATGGCAACAAGGCTGTCGGGGAGGTACTGATTGAGGGCGTGCCCTATCTGTTCGGCTACAGCGGTGCACTCAAGATCGACTGGCAGACCGTCGGCGGCAGGCGCTATTACTACGACCCCGCAACCGGTCAGCCGGTGTTCGGCTGGGTGTCCTATTTCGACGAGATGTACTATGTCGATCCGGAACTCGGCAAGGTGACGGGCTTTTACGAGATTGACGGCGCACGCTATGCCTTCAGCGAGGACGGCAGTCTGCTGCGGGGCGAATTCGAGCTGGACGATGTGTTCTACTATTCCGACCCCGAAACCGGCGTGCTCGGCGGCAATGTCTATGTCGCAGAGAACAACAGGCTCGTCAAGACCGACGAGGCCGGCGCTGTGGCAGCCGGCTGGGTGGATCCGGGTGACGGCAGACGCTTCTATATCCATCCCGAAAGCTACGAGCCGGTCTATGGCCTGACCGTCATCGACGGCGAGGTCTATTACATCACCCCGGAGGACGGTGCTGTGCGGGGCACAGTGGAACTCAACGGCATCCCCTGCCATTTCGATGAGGAAACCTGCGCACGGACAAGCGGCTGGTTCGAGTATGACGGCGCACGCTGCTATTTCGACCCGGAGCTGCAATCCACCCTCTGCGGGAGCTTTGCGGACATTGATGGCAAGCGGTATTATTTTGACGAAAACGGCCGCATGGTGACGGGTCTGGTGCAGGTGAATGATGCGCTGTACTGCTTCGGCGCAGACGGCGTGATGCAGACCGGAACCGTGGAGCTGGACGGCGTGACAAGGCAGTTCGGTGAGGACGGCGCAGCGCTGGAGGGCTGGGTGGACGGTACTGCCGGCAGACAGTACTACAGCGGCGGCGTTATGGCGACCGGCTGGACAGAGATTGACGGCGCACTGTCCTGTTTCGATGCGAACGGCGTGCTCTGCACGGGGCTTACCGAGCTGGAGGACGGCCGCTATTATCTGGATGAAAACGGCAGACGGATGACCGGCTGGATTGAGATTGACGGCACAAAGTACTATTTCCGGGAATCCGGCATCATGGCGGTTTCTGTGAATCTCCGGATTGACGGCGTGCGCTATGTCTTTGACGAAAACGGCGCCTTTTCCGAGGAGGAGATTCCGGAGGTGCTCGATGTCATCAGCTACAAGCAGACCGATCCCCGCTGGAAAAGCGCCAGCCTCGGCGGCTCGACCATCGGCAGCGTGGGCTGTCTGGTCACCTCGATGGCGATGCTCCACAGCTATACCACAGGCGTAGAGACCACCCCGGTCCAGATGCGTGACATGCTGAAGTTTTCGGGCGGCGGCGGTCTGGCAAGCTGGAGCCTGATTACAGACCTCGGCTACACGGTCGAGACCTACAGCGGCGGTGTGACCCAGGCGAACATGAAGCATATCTATGAGCTGCTGCGGGACGGGAAGCCCGTGGTACTCGGCTGCAAGAAGGGCTCCTCCGGGATGCATTTCGTCATCGTCACCGGCTACAAGGGCGACGGCGTGAACTTCAGTGCAAGCGATTTCACCATTAACGACCCCGGTTATTCTTCCCGCTTTACCCTGGCAAACCATCTGGCGGAGTATTCTTCGCTGTACAAACTGATTTATTGATGCCATGTGCCGCATTCCGTTTTTTCACGGGATGCGGCAATATTTGTTTGACATTTCCCGCAAGATATGCTATACTGATAGAGGCAATTGCAGTCAGTCAGGACAAAATCTATGTGAAGGAGCAAGTATATGCAGCAGATCTTTCAGTCGGCAGATATTCTTCTGCCCGATTTTTCGCAAATCAACGCCGAGCGGTGGAGTGTCATTGCCTGCGACCAGTTCACCGGGGATCCGGCATACTGGGAGCGCACCGAACAGATTGTCGGGGACGCACCCTCGACGCTGCGGATGACCCTGCCGGAAATCTATCTGGAGGAGCCGGATGTCATGGAGCGCATCTCCGCCATCCATGAGAATATGCAGCGCTACCTCGATGCCGGCATTTTCAGGACTTATGAGAATGCGATGGTCTATGTCGAGCGCATCCAGGGCAACGGCATCCTGCGTACAGGCGTTGTGGGCAAGGTCGATCTCGAAGCCTATAACTATGAGCAGGGCAGCAAGTCGCCTGTGCGTGCGACCGAGGCGACCGTGCTTGAGCGCATTCCTCCCCGCATGCGGGTGCGTGCCAAGGCACCGCTTGAAACCCCGCACATCATGATTCTCATTGACGACCCGGATGACAGCGCCATCGGTGCCTGCACGGCGGCAAAGGACTCGATGCAGGTGCTCTATGATACGCCCCTGATGAACGGCGGCGGCAGCATTACCGGCAGACTGATGGACGATGCCGCACAGGCAGCCTTCCTCGGAAAGCTCGATGCCGTGATGGCGGCAAGCGGCGAATTGCAGCTTGCGATGGGCGATGGCAACCACTCGCTCGCAACGGCAAAGGCATGCTATGAGGCACTGAAAAAGTCCGATCCTTCCAGAGACTGGAGCCATCATCCGGCACGCTATGCACTGGTGGAGCTGGTGAACCTGCACAGCGAGGCGCTGCAATTCGAGGCAATCCACCGCATCATCACCGCCACGGACCCCGGCCGGATGATGATGGCGCTGGTGCGTGTGCTCGGCCTGTCCGAGGAGGTTTCCGGCCAGCCTGTGACGGTGGTGCAGCAGGGCAGCAAGCGCACACTCTACATCCACAAGCCGACCTCCAATCTTGCGGTCGGCAGCCTCCAGAATGCGCTGGATGCCTACCTTGCGGCAAATCCCGGCAAGATCGACTACATCCACGGCACCGAGACCGTTGAGCGCCTTGCGGCAATGCCGGATGCGATCGGCTTCCTGCTGCCGGATATGGACAAGGCAGACCTGTTCCCCAGTGTCCAGAAGGACGGCGCCCTCCCCAGAAAGACCTTCTCGATGGGGCATGCGGAGGATAAGCGGTACTATATGGAGGTCAGGGCGATACAGTAAGCTGCATTTGCAGAGAAATCTTCAGTATGTCTTCTGAAAGTACACCCCTGCACCATAAAATTCCGTAACAATTTGAAAAAATTGCAAAAAACCCTTGATTTTTCAATCCAATTGTGCTATAATAGGTATTGTAATAGGATGCAGAAAGGACCGGATAACAAACCGGTCCTTTGCTTTGTCCTGACCCACAAAAGAAAGGAAATGATCTATGAAGCTGAAAAAATTCGGCGGTACCGAGCAGAAGATCTATGACCTCTGCGCCCCGGTCATCCGGGAGCTTGGGTATCTGGTCTGGGATGTCCGGTACGAGAAGGAGGGCGCAAGCTGGTATCTGCGCATCTTCATCGACAGCGAGACCGACGCCATCGGTATCAACGACTGCGAAAAGGTCACCGGCCCGGTCAGCGATCTGCTCGATGAAAAGGACCCCATTGCCCAGAGCTATATCCTGGAGATCAGCTCGGCGGGGCTTGAGGCGGAGCTCGTGCGGGAAAGTCACTTCGACGCCTGCATCGGCTGCGAGGTGAGAGCCCGTGGCTTCCGGCCGTTCCCGGACGGCAGCCGTGAACTGATCGGCGTGCTTGAGGCATGGGACATGGACAATGTCACCCTCACCGTCAACGGCGGACAGCAGGTGCTCCCGTTCAGGGAACTCGCGTTTGTCAAGCTGTATTTCGATTTTGGTGAATAACCGCAAATATTTAAAGTGGAGGCGTATGTAATATCATGGACAACAATTTTTTTGAAGCGCTGGCGGATCTCGGCACAGAGAACAGCGTTGACGCTGCAACTGTGATCGAGAAGGTCAAGTCCGCTATGCAGAAGGCCGCACAGCGTATGTACCCCGAATGTAAGGAGTGCATCCGTGTTGACCTTGACCCGGAGAAGAAGATCTTTGAGGTCTATCTGCTCCAGACCATCGTGGACGATGAGCCGTATAACAATACCGAGATCAATATTGATGAGGCAAAGGCCAAGGATCCCGATGCCCATGTCGGCGGTATCTTTGAGCGCCGTCTTGACATCTCCAAGTTCGGCCGTGCCTCCGCACAGTCTGCCAAGCAGTCGATCAAGGGCGATCTCCGTGACATCAACCGTGACCGCATCCTGGAGAAGTTCGACAGCAAGGTCGATGACATCATCACCGCCACCGTCACCCAGGTGGAGCCGGGCAGAGGCGCCGCAACCCTGATGTACGACAAGACCGAGCTCTATCTCCTGCGCCAGGATCAGATTCCGGGCGAGGTGCTCCGTGAGGGCATGAGCATCAAGGTCTATGTCACCAAGATTGCCAACCGCAGCAAGAAGCCGATCATCAAGCTCTCCCGTATCCACAAGGGTCTGGTGAAGCGTCTGTTCGAGCTGGAAGTGCCTGAGATTTTTGACGGCACCGTGGAGGTCAAGTCCATCTCCCGTGAGGCGGGCTCCCGCTCCAAGATTGCCGTGATGTCCAATGACCCGAACGTGGATGCTGTCGGTGCCTGCATCGGCCCGAAGCGCCAGAGAATCTCTGCCATTGTTCATGAGCTCGGCGGCGAGAAGATCGACATTATCCCCTACAGCGATGACCCGGCAGTGTACATTGCCAATGCGCTCTCCCCGGCGAAGGTGCTCAAGGTGCACATCCTGCCGCCTGAGGAGGAGCCGGAGGAGTATATCACAGAGACAGGCGAGCGCCGTGAGCGCACCCCGAAGCTCTCTGCCATTGCCGTTGTGCCGCACGATCAGCTCTCCCTTGCCATCGGCAACAAGGGCCAGAACGCAAAGCTTGCTGCCAAGCTGACTGAGTGCAAGATCGACATCAAGTCCGACCAGGAGGAGTTTGAACTCCCTGCGCCGAAGCCCGCAGCAGCACCTGCGGAGGAGGAGGCGCTGTTTGAGGAAGAGCCTGTAACAGCAGCTCCGGAAACGGCTGAGGAGCCGGCTGCTGAGTAAGCGGCAGGGCGGTGTCCTATGGTAAAGAAGATTCCGATGCGTCAGTGCATCGGCTGCGGTGAAATGAAGCCCAAGCGGGAGCTCATCCGGGTTGTCAGACCCAAGGAGGGTGAGATTTCGCTCGACCTGACCGGCAAGATGCCCGGCCGTGGCGCATATCTCTGCCGGAATGCAGAGTGCCTGCGGATGGCGCAGAAAAGCCGCCGCCTGGAGCGGAGCTTTTCCTGCAAGGTGGAGCCGGAAGTATACGAGGTGATGCTGCATGCGTTATCCGAAGCTGACGGGAATTCTTAGCATCTGCCGCAAGGCCGGCAGAATGGCAGTCGGCTTTGACCCCATGAAGGAAGCGCTGGAGACCGGAAAGGCCTGCGGCGTGGTCACAGCGAAGGACATTTCACCCAAGACCTATAAAGAAGTATGTTATTTCTGTCAGAAGCATAACGTGCCTGTGGAGCCGCTGCCGATGGATATGCAGCAGCTCGGTACGGCGATCGGACGGAAGGCAGCGGTTGTGGCTGTCACCGGCCAGGGCTTCTTTGACAGAATCCGCCAGCTCTGTACCGAAGCGGTACAGGAGCCGTCAGAGTAGGAGGGTTTGCCTATGGCAAAGAAGATCAAAATTTCGGAGGCTGCCAAGGATTTGCAGCTTTCCGCAAAGGAGCTGCTTGCATTCCTGGAGGAACACGGCTCCGGCAAGAAAACCACCAGCTCGTCCGTTTCCGAGGAGGAGATGAATCTGGCACTGGAGTATTTCAGCCAGAAGTCACAGGTCGAGAATTTCGACGCCTATTTTGCAACCAAGAATGACCCCCGTCCGGAAAAGCCGGCAAAGGAGGAGAAGAAGCCTGCGGCAAAGAAGGCTGCCAAGCCGGCAAAGACCGAAAAGCCTGCTGAGCCGAAGAAGGCAGAGCCCATCAAGGCAGAAAAGCCTGCTGAGCCGAAGAAGGCAGAGCCCGTCAAGGCAGAAAAGCCCGCTGAGCCGAAGAAGGCAGAGCCCGTCAAGGCAGAAAAGCCTGCTGAGCCGAAGAAGGCAGAGCATGTCAAGGCAGAAAAGCCTGCCGAGCCGAAGAAGGCTGAGCCCGTCAGGGCAGAAAAGCCCACTGAGCCGAAGAAGGCTGAGCCTGTCAAGGCAGAAAAGCCTGCTGAGCCGAAGAAGGCAGAGCCTGTCAAGGCAGAAAAGCCTGCCGAGCCGAAGAAGGCAGAGCCCGTCAGGGCAGAAAAGCCCGCTGAGCCTGCCAGAGCGGAGCAGCCGAAGAAGCGCAGGGAAGAAAAGAAGAAGGCAAAGCCCCAGGTTCACGGCGAAAAGACCCGCCTCGGCGGCGTCATCGGTGAGGGCAAGACCGAAACCACCGAGCAGCGCCGTACTGTGGACACCAGAGGCAGCTATGTCGATCTTGACAAGTACAACGAGCGCTATGAGCAGATTGCAGGCCCCGACAAGCGCCGGGACAATGCCTCCACCAAGAAGCAGAAGATCAACCAGAAGTCCGCACAGCGTGCCAAGGGCAAGCAGGGCGGCCGCAAGCAGGAGACTGAGGCACAGCGCCTGTCCCGCCTGGAGCTGGAGCGTGCAAGAAAGCAGCAGCTCAAGGTCAGAATTCCGGATATGATTACCGTGTCCGAGCTGGCAACCCGTCTGAAGGTGACAGCCTCCAAGGTCATCGGCAAGCTCATGGGTCTGGGCGTCATGGCCTCCATCAACGAGGAAATCGACTTCGATACCGCATCACTCGTATCCGAGGAGCTGGGTGCAAAGGTGGAGAAGGAAGTGGTTGTGACCATCGAGGAGCGCCTCATCGAATCCGAGGAGCACGATGATGAGAACCAGCAGCCCCGTCCGCCGGTCGTTGTTGTCATGGGTCACGTTGACCACGGCAAGACCTCCATTCTCGACCGCATCCGTCACGCAAACGTCACTGCATCCGAGGCTGGCGGTATTACCCAGCACATCGGTGCCTACCAGGTCAAGCACAACGACCAGATCATCACATTCCTGGATACACCAGGCCATGAGGCTTTCACCTCCATGCGTGCAAGAGGTGCGAATATCACCGATATTGCGATCCTCGTTGTTGCTGCCGATGACGGTATCATGCCCCAGACGGTCGAGTCCATCAACCATGCCAAGGCGGCAGGCGTTTCCGTGATTGTTGCCATCAACAAGATGGATAAGGAAGCCGCCAACCCCGACAGAGTCCTCCAGCAGCTCACCGAATACGGCCTTGTCTGCGAGGAATGGGGCGGCGACACCATCTGCATTCCGGTATCCGCCAAGACCGGCATGGGCATTGATGATCTGCTTGAGAACATCCTGCTTGTGGCTGAAGTCAAGGAGCTGACGGCGAACCCCGACAGACTTGCCAAGGGTACGGTCATCGAGGCCCGTCTGGACAAGGGCAGAGGCCCGATTGCAACGCTTCTTGTACAGAAGGGTACGCTCCATACCGGCGACATCATCATTGCCGGCACAACGGTCGGCAAGGTGCGTGTCATGACCAACTACAAGGGCAAGCCCGTGAAGGAGGCAGGCCCGTCCGTCCCGGTAGAGATCACCGGTCTGGACGAGGTGCCGAGCGCAGGCGATACCTTCGATGCGGTTGAGGATGAGCGTCTGGCAAGAACCCTCGTGGAGCAGAGAAAGCACGAGCAGAAGGAGGCGCTGTTCCAGAGCACTTCCACCAAGCTTACGCTTGACAATCTGTTCAGCCAGATTGCAGAGGGCGAAACCAAGGAGCTGCCGATCATCGTCAAGGCAGACGTACAGGGCTCTGCGGAGGCAGTCAAGGCCTCGCTGGAGAAGCTGTCCAATGATGAGGTGCGGGTGCGTGTCATCCATTCCGCTGTTGGTGCAGTCAAGGAGAGCGACGTCATGCTCGCCAATGCCTCCAATGCGATCATTGTCGGCTTCAATGTGCGTCCGGACAACGGCGCAGCAGAGAGCGCAGCCCGTGACGGTGTGGACATCCGTCTGTACCGGATTATTTATGATGCCATCGAGGAGATCAGCACGGCCATGAAGGGCATGCTGGCACCGAAGTACCGTGAGGTGATGCTCGGTAAGGCAGAGGTGCGTGAGATCTACAAGATTTCGAGCGTCGGCACGGTTGCCGGTTCCTATGTCCTGGAGGGCAAGCTGACCAACAAGAGCCAGATCCGTGTTGTCCGTGACGGTATCATCATTGCGGACGATCACATCGCAGGTCTCCAGCGCTTCAAGGATGCGGTCAAGGAAGTGGCCGCCGGCTATGAGTGCGGCATCTCCCTCGAAAAGTTTGCCGACATCAAGACCGGCGATATCTTTGAAGCCTATATCATGGAGGAATACCAGCCTGAGTGAGTCTCCTCACACGGGAAGCATGCCGGACGATGCGGTCAGGCGGGGGTGTCCCCGCCAGACAAGCCGGCAGGGGGAAACAGGGAATGTTTAGATGATTCAGAAAGGACTGAACAGCTATGGAATACACGAGAATGAGCACCGAAGACATGCTGCAATACTGTAATGAAGCGCTGGCATGGGATCAGTTCGGGCCGGTGGATATCTTTTTCTTTGAGTCTGTCAAGCGCATTCTGCTCGGTCAGTGTCCGGCAATCGAGACACCTGAGGAGGATGAGCTTGCCGATGTGCAAACGCCCATCCCGGCTGAGGAGCTGATTTCCTACGACAAGAACACCAAGGAGCTGGACCAGGCCATGACCAATGAGCAGTTCTTTGAGAAAAGCCAGGATTATCAGGACTACCAGATGACCGATGCGGCGGATGCAAAGGACGAGCCGAAAAAGAAAGACAAGAAGGAAAAGAAAGAAAAGAAGGAGAAGAAGGAGAACTAAGCATGCCAAGCTTTAAAAATGACCGCATGGCGGAGGACATCCACAGAGAGCTGACCGATATTTTCCGCATGGTCAAGGATCCCAGAGTCAGCAGCATGCTCTCGATCGTGAGAGTGGAGCTTGCAGGCGACGGCTCCCACTGCAAGGTCTTTGTTTCGAGTCTGCTCGGCATGGACGATGCGAAGGAGTCTGTCAAGGGTCTGCGCAGCGCTGCGGGATTTATCCGGCGGGAGCTGTTTGCACGCCTGAAAATGCGCAAGAGCCCGGAGCTGCACTTCATTGCCGATGATTCCATCGCAAGAGGCGCTGAGGTGACCAAGAAGCTGGAGGGCATGAACCTTACACCCGATACGGAGGACAACGATGAAACAGATCTCGGTTGAACAGGCAGCAGCCTTCCTGGAGCGCTGTGAGGATGCACACATCCTGATTCACCGCTCCCCGGACGGTGACTGCATCGGTTCGGGCTATTCGCTCCAGGCCGTGCTGCGGCTGCTGGGCAAGCGCTCGAAGGTGCTGTGCGCTGACCCGATTCCGGAGCGCTTCGGCTTTCTTCTCCCGGAGGAACCGGAGGAGGATTTCCCCCCGAAATGCGTGATCGCAGTCGATGTATCAGATGAGAAGCTGTTCGGCAGCCTCGAACCGGACTATGCCGGCAAGGTGGATCTCTGCGTGGATCACCATGTGTCCAACCTGCTGTATGCCGGTCAGGTGCTTCTGGAGCCGCATGCGGCGGCAGCCTGTGAAGTGCTGTATAAGGTCTACCGGGCAATGGGCATTCAGTTCACAAAGCAGATCGCCATGTGCCTCTATACGGGCATGGCAACGGATACCGGCTGCTTCAAATTCTCCTGCACCCGGCCGGAGACCCACATCTTCACGGCGGAAATCATGCGGGAATTCCCCGACATCCGCTATGACCTCATCAACCGCTCCATGTTCACTGTCAAGAGCCGTGCGGCGCTGCATGCCGAGATGGTCATGCTGTCCCAGATGGAGTACCACTGCAATGACCGGGTGACGCTCATCTGGGCGACACACGACATCTGTCAGGAAAACGGCGTGGATGTGAAGGATATGGAGGGCATCTCCTCGCTCGGCCTGCAACCGGAGGGCGTGGAAGTCGGCCTGACGGTACGGGAGCCGGAGCCGGGGGTGTATAAGATTTCCATGCGCTCGGCAAAGGATGTGAATGTCTCGGAGATCTGCAAGAAGCTCGGCGGCGGCGGCCATGTCAAGGCAGCCGGCTGCATGATGACGGACTGCACCCGGGATGAGGTCCGTGAGAGACTCCTCGCTGCCGTGGAGCCTGCACTATGAACGGCATTCTGCTGATCGACAAGCCGCAGGGCTGGACGTCGTTCGATGTGATCGGCAAGCTCCGGGGCATTCTGCACATGAAGCGCCTCGGTCATGCCGGAACGCTTGACCCGATGGCAACCGGCGTGCTGCCGGTGTTTGTGGGGTATGCGACGAAGGCATGCGGTATTCTGCCGGATGACACCAAGGCGTACACTGCCGGATTTGTGCTCGGACAGGTGAGCGATACGCTCGACTGCACCGGAAGCATCCTCGAAACCCACGCATTTGCGGGAGTCACTGCCGACCGGATCACCGATCAGCTTTCCGGCATGACGGGCGATGTGATGCAGCTTCCGCCGATGTATTCCGCCGTGAAGGTGGACGGCAAAAAGCTCTATGAGCTGGCAAGGCAGGGCAGGACTGTGGAGCGCACCCCCCGCAGGGTTCGCATCGACAAACTGGAGCTGACGGCATTCGACCCGGCAACCGGGGAAGGCATGCTGCACATTGTCTGCGGCGGCGGCACCTATGTCCGCACCGTGATTGACGACCTCGGACAGGCACTCGGCTGCGGTGCGGTGATGACCTCGCTGCGCCGGACACTGTCCAACAATTTCCCGATCAGCCGCTGCATTACCATTGAACAGGCGCAGGCGCTCAGCGATGCGGGCAGCATCGAAACAGCCGTCATTCCGATTGCAGAGGTATTCCGTGTGCTGCCGAAGCTGTTGCTCAGTCCGGCACAGACAAGGCTCTACCGCAACGGTGTGAAGCTGCGGCTGAGCGACCTGAAGCTGCTTGCCGGCGACCGCTTTGCCGTATACGGCAATCCGGGCGGCTTCCTCGGCACGGCACTTGCCGACCGGGAGAACGGCGTGCTGCGGATTGAACGCAATCTTGCGGGGGAGCCCCCGCTGGCAGACGCACGCCAAGGAAAGCAATAGCTGCAAAACCGCTTCATGCGCTGATGATGTGTGAAGCATCCGTAACTATTTCAATAGCACTTATACCAGGAGGTGAACACCATGAGTTTACAG
>JAFXOO010000372.1 GCA_017528675.1 Oscillospiraceae bacterium
GGTGCGGGAGTAAGTTGGCTCATTCCGGTGCATCAGTTCCGCATCATAGACCGGAACGCCGGTCACGCCGTTCAGATTCGAGACGATATTGTCATACTGCGCCTTCTGGTCACAGGTCTTGTCCTGGTAATCCTCCGGCACATAGAAAGCAGCGGATGTCGGCACAACCATGCAATACACATTGGTCATCCCTGAAAGCCGGCCCTTGAAGGAATTGAGCACCTCGGCATAATGTGCGCCCACATTCATATTGCCGCCGCAAAGCTCGATGGCACGGGCGTGGTCTGTGCCGCTGTTGACAACAAGACAGCCGCTCTGCATATTCACAGCGCCGTCCGGGGCTTCAAGCGGTGGGACAGTCGGCTCCTCTGTCGGGGGCTCCGTCGGTTCCTCCGTTGTCGGCTCCTCTGTCGGCTCCTCCGTTGTCGGTTCCTCGGTGACCTCCTCTGTTGTATCCGCCTGTGCGGACTCTGAATCTGCTCCGGCTTTGGTTTCGTCCTCCAGCGCTGCGGAGTGAAGCTCCTCAAGCTCGGAATCATTGACATGCATCGGTGCGCTGCCGCAGCCTGTCAGCAGCAATGCCAGCGCCAGGGTGAAAGCCATTCTTTTTTTCATATTACATAGTCTCCTTTCGGTCTATCCGGATAAACACAGAAAAAGCCGGTTCAAGACCAGCTTTTTCTTTTTTGTATGTCCGTATGATTGCAATACGGCGTAACGCTGTTTATTTGTCGTATTCCTCAGTAACTTCAAAAATGGAATTGATATTACCGTCCGCAGTGCTGCCGGTCAGCCACTGGCTGTAGTTTGTATTGGAGAACTGCGATGCCTGGGCACGGTTGGCAGAGAAATAGCCAACGATTGTGGTATTCGGGCTGATGGCAGAGATACTGCCCTTTACCATGTAGCCTTCAATGGCGATGCACCAGTACTTCTCAGCGCCGTCTGTTACAGTCTTATTGACATACTCCACCACTTGCATGACATCCGCATCCATCTGAGCTACCGGGGATGCCGTCATGTTGGGCGTAGTATTGACAGTACCGTATACAGTACCATACTGTACATGGGATGCGCTGTTCGGATCATAGGCAATAATCAGCGTATTCCGGAGCTGGCTCTTGTCTGCATCTGCACGGATGCGATCCTGCGCCATGAAGTTCTGGGCAGCAGTCTGGGCAGCATTATACACCATCTTGGCATCCGAATTGGAGGTCTTGAGCCTTGCCCTGCGGAAATAACCGCCGATGGAAGGCCCGATAATTGCCAGCAGTATGCCGATAATCGCAATTACAACGATCAATTCGATCAGTGTAAAGCCCTTTACTCTTTTCGTTCTATTCTTCATAAAAAGCACCTCACAATAATTCTATATATTTCACGTTCAAATTGTATTCATATTTATAGTATACCATTTCTGCGCAGAAAAGTCAACCGATTTTTGCAAATATTCACAAAACAGATTGTACAAATCCGCCGCCGCATTTTAATGCAAGTTCACCACTGGCCGGTCTCACCGAAGTGTGCAGCGCCATGATCGCCGCTCATTGCCACGCCCGGTTTCTTTTCATTATTCGCCTTCGGGTAAGTTCCTACAAACGGATCGCTCGAATTTTTCCGGACTGCGGCGCCGACGGGACTGTCATCCTTGATGCAGACACACCAGTCCTTGCCTTTCAGCTTGTTGAAATAATTGTACATGTAATCATTGAAATCGTCATTTACCGTGCCGTTCTGGGAAACATCGGAATAATAACCAGGCGGGATCGGCTTTTCAATATCTGTCTCACGGCACGAAGTCATGGCCGCATTGTACAGGCTTTTGGCGCTTGCATATGCACCGGTCAGCTTTGCCTTCTTGACATACCCCATCAATGACGGCACAAGAATGGATGCAAGAATACCGATAATTGCGATCACGACGATCAATTCAACGAGCGTAAAGCCCTTCATCTTCTTATTCTCCATTATGATTCCCCCTTCTCAATGAGCTGAAACTGCACTGTCGACAAATCCGGCGAACCATGATGATCTGGTTTCTTATTTTATATTATATCACGGAGTTCATATTTTGTCAATAGTTTTTTTAAAAAAATATAAAATTAAAAGTGCAAAAACAGTTGCCATCGTCCCGCAGGCATGGTATAATGTAATTAGAGAATCACAGAACCATGAAGGAGCCATCATGCTGATACAACGCTTTGGAGCCGCTGCGGCCGCTGTGCTGTGCGGTGTTTTATGTCTGTCCGGTTGCAGTCACAAAGAGAATACCGGTGCAGGCTTTCAGTTTACCTGTACGCTGGAGCAGAATCCGGACTGTCTGGACCCGCAGTTCACCGATAACCCCTATGCTGCCGCCGTGCTTGCCAATACGATGGAGGGGCTGATGCGGCTGGATGCAGCCGGGAATCCCGTCTGTGCGGAAGCATTGAACTACGCCGTTTCCAAGAACGGCCTGCACTATACCTTCACACTGCGTGACGATTGCTACTGGTATAATGCCCAGTCTGATCCGGACCGGCTGGAGCGGGTGACGGCACGGGATTATGTATTTGCCTTCAAGCGGCTGGTCGATCCCGGACAGTACTCCCCTTTCGCAGAGGATTTCGCCTGCATCCGCAACGCCTCCGCCATCACGGCAGGTGAAATGGGCGTGGATGCGCTCGGTGTCACTGCTCCGGATGCCTCGACCATTGAGATTGAGCTTTCTTATCCCGAACCGGATTTTCTTGCGCTGCTTGCAAGAAGCTGTGCGGTTCCGTGCAACCAGCTCTTTTTTGAATCCACCAAGGGCCGCTATGGTCTTGATGACGAGACTGTGCTGTGCAACGGGCCTTTCTATCTGACAAAATGGGTCTATGACCAGTACGGCGGCGGCAATTTCATCACCTGCCGCAAGAATATGAAATACCACGATCCCGATGAAGTGTTTCCAAGCAATCTTCAGTTCAACATCATGCACTCCCGTGAGGAGGCTGCTGCGGATTTTGCAGAGGGAAATTCGGATATCTTCTTCACGGACACCTATCCGAAGGACTACACGGATTCCAAGGACTACATCATCCAGAGCTATCGTTCCCAGACACTCGGACTGATCTTCAACCTCGAAAAATCCCGCACCCGCAACGAAAATTTCCGCCAGGCGCTCGCCCGCAGCATCGACCGCAGCCGGATGTCCTCCCTGCTAACAGAGGATATGCAGGCAGCCTATGGCATCATTCCGCCGGGCGTGACGCTGCTCGGACGTTCCTACCGGGAGCTCTACGCTGACGAGCAGACCGCCATCCCCTATCAGCCCAAGCGTGCCAGGGCGCTCTTTGATGAAGCCGCCCAGGATATGAGCCTCAGTTCAAGCAGCATGCAGATCCTCGTACCAAGCACTGTGCTCGATACGGACGCCCTGCTCTCGGTATGCCAGGGCTGGCAGGATCTGTTCGGGTATTATATCGGAATCGAGACCGTTTCTCCGGAGGAATTTGAGCGCCGTATCAGGGACGGCGAATACAGCATCGCCCTGTGGACACTCCAGCCGGAGAATAATAGCTGCGATGCCGCACTCGACAAGGTGCTTGACGACTGCGCTGTTTTCGGCGCGGATCCGGAGGCGTTCACCGCCGTCTTTGCTGCACCGGACAAGACCGCACAGCGTTCTGACAGCGTAGCGCTTTACGGAGAAGCAGAAAAGCAGTTCCTGGAAACCTGCTGCTTTATCCCGCTTCTGTACAAGAACGCCTACATGGTGATGACAGCAGGAAATGAGGACGTCCGTTATGACCCGTTTACGGGTGCGGTTTCCCTGCGGGATGCAAAACATTTCCAGTAATATCCGCAAATTTTGCATCTCCGGAAGATTTTGTCTAAAAAATTTTGATTTACCCCTTGATTTTTTGGGCAAAGTATAGTATAATAGAGTTACAGCAACAAAAGCCGTCACGGCGGATAGGAGTAAACCAATGGACAATATGGATAATATGGATTATTCCCCCGAAATCTTCACACTGACTGACGAAGAAGGGGTTGAACACGAATTTGAGCTCTGGGATATCATCGAGGCTGACGGCGCCGTGTATTATGGCCTGATCCCCCACAATGAGGATGCTGAAACCATCATTGAGGAAGACACCGAGCTCGTGATCCTGAAGCTGATTTCGGAAAATGGCGAGGATGTGCTTTCCACCATCGACAACGATGAGGAGTACGAGCGCATCGGCCAGATGTTCCTTGAGAAGTCCTTTGAGGACGACGAGGAAGAAGAAGAATAACGCCCATCTTTGCTGACTGCCTTGTTCGAGCAAATATAGTTATTATAATCCAACACTTATTTTTCGGGAACCTGATGCTCTGTCTGAGGATTGCAGACCTCCCGTTTCCGTCTGCATTGCACGATGGATCCGGACGTTGGGAGCGAGAGACTTTCAGGCGGGTACCCACCTTGCGGAGACGCTTGGTTTTATTGCCTATATGACGGCAAGGCGGTTATGAATTTCACGCCTGTATATGCAGGCTGAAAAACAGGCAGATGCACTGCATCTGCCTGTTACTTTTTTATACCTGCCGAGGCGCCTGCCTGCGGTATACCATCGGTGTGAAACGGATGCCGTCCTCAAGCTGTTCTGTATCCGTTGCCGTAAAGCCGAGATGCCGGTAGATTTCCACCGCATAGGGTGAGGAATTTACGGTGAATTCCTGTTTTTCGTAGTCCTGCGTCATCCGTCTGAACAGCGCCCTGCCGATGCCTCTGCGGTGATGGTCTGCACGGACAAAAAAGCCGCCGATGTGCTGCGGCTGCCGCATACAGAGCGTTCCGACCAGCACTCCCTCGTCAAATGCACCGTAAAAACGCAGCTTACTAAGCTTCTCGCTGTCGTCCAGCAGCGCACGGAACGTCCGCACGCCCTCCTCCGGATACTCCGGCGCTTCAAATTGCAGAAACACCTCCCAGATCAGCGCAACCGCTGCCGGGACTTCCTCCGTCCGCAGCGGGCGGATTGTATATGCCTGTTCCATCCCTTCTCACCTTTCTTTCTTTTGCAGCCTGTTCTGTCTCTTGACATCCGGCACAGGTTGTAGTATAATATCTATATCATACAATTATGCTATGCAAAGGAGACTAAGCTATGAAAACCATCCAGAGCTTCACAATCAACCACGACATCCTCGGCAAGGGGATGTATACCAGCCGCATCGACGGCGATGCCGTGACTTATGATATCCGCATGAAAGTGCCCAACAATCCGGAAAACGACTACCTCACGCCGGGCGCTGCGCACACGTTCGAGCACCTGTTTGCGACCTATGCACGCAACTCTGCGCA
>JAFXOO010000373.1 GCA_017528675.1 Oscillospiraceae bacterium
GAAAATACTACTGTTGGAGGTTATATAATGGGAACGCAGAACGAACGCAATGTGAATATTACGCTGAAAAATGAGGAGGCAGATAAAGAGGAGGTTGTCATTTCCTTTACCTCGATTCTCAATATGCTCAAGCGCTTCCTGGCTTTCTGGCTGATTGCCGCAATTGTTGTCGGCATTCTTGTGCCGGTTGCATCGGCCATATTTACGGCAGACCAGCATAAGAATCTGACAGCGCTTGTCAGCTTTAACTATGACGGTATTGAGAAGGGTCTTGCGCCGGATAAAACGCAGTTCGATGTCAATTCGATCAAGAATCCTTCTGTCATCCAGGCTGCACTTGAGGAACTGGATCTGCCGCTGGAATCACTGGAAAGCATCCGTAAGAGCATTACCATTGAGGGCGTGATTCCGGATGATGCAATCGCCCGTATCACCATGTACAAGAGCGTTTATGAGCAGGGTAACCTGAATGCCGGTGAAAAGATGCTGGATACTTCCTATTTCCCGACACAGTACCGCCTGTCATTCAACTACTCCTCCTCCGGTCTGTCCGGCAAGGATGCAGTTGCTGTATTTGATACAATGCTGAAGAAGTACAGAGAGTACTTCTTCAAGAGCTACGGCTTTAACCGTGCACTCGGAAGCGCAGTCAAGGCACTGGATTATTCGACATATGACTATGCAGAAGCAGTGGATGTTTTCAACAACACCCTGACCAAGATGCAGAGCTATGTCAATACGCTTTCCAATGAGGACACCACCCGTTTCCGTTCGACCCAGACCGGCTATACGTTCGCTGACCTGTCTGATTCGATCGGCACGCTCAAGACCGTAGACCTGGATATGATCTCGTCTTATATCACCGTCAACAATGTCACCAAGGACAAGAACACTCTGATCGACTACTACAACTTCCGTATTGAAACCCTGATGCGTGAGCGCAGCGTTGCGACAGATAATCTGAACTCGGTCAACAATGCCATTGAAACCTACCAGCAGAGTGTTACGATCATCTATGGCGACGGTCAGGATCCGCAGCAGTATACACAGGGTTCCGCAGAGTATGACGATCTGTTCAAGAAGAAGATTGAAGCACAGAATACAGTTTCCTCCAAGACCCAGTCGATCAATATGTACCAGCAGCGTGTAAATGCGCTCAAGGGCAAGGCGGGTGCTTCGCAGGATAAGATTGAGAAGGTGGAAAAGGATCTCGCCGGACTGAACAAGAAGATCAATGAACTGCTGGACATCACCAATATCACAGCAAACGAGTATTATGAGTCTGTTTATCTTGGCAATGCCTACAGCATTCTGGTACCGCCAAGCTCTTCGGCACTGAATACCACCAAGAATGTGCTGGATTCCTCGATGGAGGTTCTGCTGATTGCAGAGGCACTGATCCTTGTGATCTACATTATGGCTGCATTCTGCACGGCTCTGCTCCAGGATACCAAAAAGGCACATGCGGAAAAGGTCGCTGGCGGAAAGGAAGCCAAAAGCTCCGATGAGGAAGATGACGAGAAGGACACTTCCGAAAAGTAAAGCATGATACGAAAACCCTCCCCTGCAACAGGGGAGGGTTCAGTTTATTGATAACGTCCTTTTTCTGGAGCCGGCGTACCGGTGAGCGCCCCGCCCCCAACCAATGCCAACAACTTAGCACAACAAAACCTGCGGGTGCAGGGCGGTCACCGCCCTGCTTCGCTTTAAGCGAACAGCGGCGCTCGCAGGCTCGCTGGCTGTCTG
Source organism: Oscillospiraceae bacterium (assembly GCA_017528675.1). Lineage (GTDB taxonomy): Bacteria > Bacillota > Clostridia > Oscillospirales > Ruminococcaceae > UBA3855. Next base: position 1,747 of record JAFXOO010000373.1, read on the forward strand.
CTTATGCCGAGGGTGGTTTAGGAGGGGCGATAAGCAGGCAGCCCAAATCTTTGATTTGGTGCTGATCGCTTATGCAAAGCTCAGCCCCTCCTGAGTCGGCGCAAGCCGAC
>JAFXOO010000374.1 GCA_017528675.1 Oscillospiraceae bacterium
CTGGATAAATTCCGGCTCGCCCGGATTTCTTTTCTCGACTCTCTTGAGGAGGTCGAGGAGATACTGATTCTTTAACGCCATTGTTAAGAACCCTCCTACATAAAATTCCGTCAGTGGAAAACAACTGTATTTCTCACACGGTATCTCTATTATAGCATGTATCACTTTAAATTGCAAGTACTTTTTGAAATTTTTTCAGATTTTTGGAAATTGACAGTCTGAAACCACTCACAAAGACCGCAATCGGTGAATATGTACAAAAGTGTGCCGGCCGCTGTCTCTGACCCTTTCGCCGCTCCCGGCACTGTCACCCGGCACAGCATCACGCTAAAATCACCCGTTTTTTTCAATATGGGTGATTGATTCTGCGCTCTGTGTATGCTATAATAGAAGCATCGAAATAATGGATGGCGCTGCCGGGACGCTCCGGCTGCGCACTCCGGATCAGGGAGGAACAGCATATGAATACAAATCTTGCAAAACTAACGGAACTGATGGAAAACAAGTCATTTGCCAAGGAACTGCTCAGCGCAGATTCGCCTGAGACCGCACAGAGTCTGCTGGCTGACAACGGCGTGGAGATGAGCATTGAGGAGATCATTGCCATCGCCGGTGCACTCGAAAAGCGCCTCACATCCGAAGCCGACGAGAACGCTGACGAACTGTCTGATTCCGATCTGGAGGAGGTTGCCGGCGGCTCTGACACAGGTGAGGCACTCTCTGACTTTTTAAACATCACAACAGACGTTGTAAAAAAAGAGGTAGACTTCGTGATTCAAACGATTTTCCGTCGCTGGTAAGCAATGCCATATCTGTATTCCGGTCAAAGCCCCTCCCGTGAGCGGGAGGGGCTTTGTGCGCAAAAACCCCCTGCCGGGAAGCAGGGGGCTGTTGGTTAATAATTCTTGATGGTATCGGCGTTGAAGAAGCTGTCGCTCTCGGTGTAGTAATCGTTTGTCTCCAGAGAGGTGAAATCCTCATCATCGGCATCGGGCAGTCTTGCACCGCAAACACCGCAGAACTGGAACTTCTCGTTTACCTCGGCATCGCACTTCGGGCAGATCTTATAGCCACGGATGCTGTTGAGCTCAAAACGCATCTTCTTGATACGGCGGCGGCGGGTGTCGATGTCCTCGCACAGTGCTCTGAGCACTGCCGGGTCTTCGTCAGGGTTCTTGTAGTACTTCTTGCCGATGTCTGCAAATACCTCGACAATACGTTCCTCCTCATACAGGATCTTACGCTTGAGGTTGTTGACCTCCGAAACGCTTCTCGCCTTTTCGCTGACGCCTCTGCCGGCACCGCTTAAAGTGTCCATGAATCCCATAACTCTCAACTCCTATTACATAATATTGTGGAAGCCTCTATCGACCCTCTGTATTTCCTCCGGCTGAAAGAAAGGTGCCTGGCGGGCTTTGCCCGAAGCCGCTTTACTGAAAGCATGCTTTTAGAGTTCCCATGTGATACGGCATGCACCATACGGCACTGCCGTGAGTTACATTCCTACTATAAATTATACAACATTTTGAGAATTTGTCAAGTCCTTTTTGGATAAAAGATTATGATTTCATAAAATATCAGCAAATTGCGCAAAGTCATGCCGTTCCTTTTTCATCCTTTGACGGTTCCACCGCCGCATAACGGATGCGGAGCTGCGGAAGTTTTTCCACAACCGTATAACTATTGAACAATCCGTCCTCCGCAGTCAGGTCGTTTTCACCGGTTGCAGGCGGTGCAAACAGCCTTAGCGTCAGGTCAGCAGCACCTTGCAGCGGCTTTTCAAAGAACGCACTCATCAGGTCAATGGTCTTTGCGGCAGGTGACCTGTAGAACCAGCGGCCGTTGAGCTCCAGCATATAATTCCCGTCATCCTCAAACGTCAGCTCACAGAACACCGGGTTTTTCTCGAAATGCAGCGGAATCGCAAGCCCCTCGGCATCCTCGGAGCTGCCCCAGCGCAGCCGCACCGGGAGCGTGATCTCACCGCCCTGCGTCATCTGCGGCAGAAACCGCTCGGAGTGGATGATCTCCTTATAGGTATCCATGACCGGCTGCCGGATGCCGACGCCGGGATTGTTCGGATCCTCGATCTCCAGCCCCAGCCTGCCCCTGTCACGGAACTGGTAGAACGTGAAGCCCGTGAACCAGTCGGCCTGTTCTTCTTCAAGAATATCGCAGAACAGCTTTACCATCTCCGCCTGCTCGTAAGCGCCGGTCACATCGCCGTCGGCATTGAATTCGCTCATGACCATAGGCTTTTCCTCGCCGCCGCAGAGCTCCCTGAAGCGCTTGAAGCTGCGCTTTGTCATGTCATAGATCTCCCGGACGGCGCTTCTGCCGTGGGTCGTGCCGCCGGGTTCTGCCACATCATACGGCCAGCCCCAGTGCAGTGCCATATACTTATCCACCGACCAGACATCCGCCGCAGGGATGGTCTGGCCGAATTCTTTTTCCATCACGATCTCGTTGCTGTCCGGATCCTCCACGCCGCCGATGCAGACAATGGTCTGTACATTGGGCGCATGTTCCTTGATGATGCGCACGGCACGCACGAAGAAATCCGCCACCTCCTGGTAGGTGCAGCGCTTGTTGAAGCTGAACCAGTTGCCGGTGGCCTCGTGGTTGATGCGGAGAAAGACCCGTCCGAACGGGCGCAGATCATCACCGATGGCAGCGAGCATCTCATCCGTGACATGCGGGTCGATGGTGAGGGTGAGGGTGACATCCTGGCCGTGGCGCCGGATCTCACGCATGTAGTTAAACGGCTCGCCCTCGGTATTCCCGCCGATGCCGCCCTGATAGGGGAAATAGTCATCATAGGGGAAATCCCACGCAAAGCTGACATCCGGCGATGCATGGACAACGCTTGCCCGTCCCGGCCAGCCCTTATCGAGGGGATAGTAGCAGTACATGAGGGAGATGCTTCTGTGGGGTCTGCCGAGCGCATGGAGGATGTAGTCCTGGTTGACGTACTCGCCCCGCTCCGACCCGTCGCCGAGGTCAACGGCGCATTTTGCCTTGCCCATGTGGAGGGCGTAGAGTTTTTCCATGATGTTTGATCCTTTTCAATAGAATTGGGGGCAATTTCCCCGATAGGAATATTATACAGGATAATTGGACAGGCTGTCAATAGCAGATGTTGCTTTGTATGGGGCAGGATTTGCAATAGAAAAGCCCGCTCCGGGGCGGGAGCGGGCTTTGGCATTCAGGCGTGTTTCTTGTCGTCGATCGGTACGATAGCAAGCTTCATGCCAAGCGGTGTGAGAACTTTCAGAACGGTAGAAAGCTGGGGACTTGTGCTTCCTTTTTCCATTCTTGCAATCACTGGCTGTTTTACACCCGCAAGCTCTCCAAGCTGCTGTTGTGTCAAGCCCTTTGCCTGTCTGGCTTTGATGATCTCTCCGATCAGCGCAACCCGCAATTCACTTTCAGCGATCTCTTCCGGCGTAAAAAGCTCCTGTTCCACATCGTCCCATGTTTTGAACGCATTGCCATTCTGTGTGATACTCATTACTCGCCACTCCTTTCTATATAATCCGCAAGCTCCTTCTTGGCTTTCTCAATTTCCCTTGACGGTGTTTTCTGCGTTTTCTTTTGAAACTGGTGAAGCAGCACGAAGCTGTCATTGACAATCCCTGCAAACAGGATACGATCACTTGTCGGCCGCAGTTCCCAGATATCGCCGTCCAGGTGCTTCATATAAGGCTCCCCGGCGGTTTTCCCATACGTTTTCAGGACATTGATGTAGTCCTGTGCTTTATGCAGCCGAATGCGTGATTCCTTGCCGCCTGTTCGTGCAAGACTGAGCAAGTATTCATAAACCGGGCTGTTTCCGTTAGCATCTTCATAAAATATGATTTTATGCATGGGCGCATCACATCCTTCTATTTATATTATAACTTAAAAGTTATTAAATGTCAATAGATTTTTCGGATTTGGAGAGAGAAAGCCCGCTCCGGGGTGGGGGCGGGGTTTCGTTCATTCTGCTTTGGTAAGGGTGGCGTCGATGCCGACGCAAACGCTGGTGCTTTGATAGCAGCCTATGGAACAATTAGTATGATGATATGCAATTTCCAATACATTTACATCTGGAATATCTAATTCAAAATCTTGTGGTAAAGTGCCACCGGTAAATGAAAATGTTGCAAGTTCAACCCCATCACCTCTAAATTCAATTACAGTATTACTACCGGTTGATCTCAAGTCATAATACAAAAATATCGTTCCCGAAATTTGTTTATATTTTTGGTTTACATAATACTGTGTAAAACCATCATCAGTTAGTGAATGCGGTGTTCCCAAAGCATTGGTATGGATTTGACCAAGATTATCTTTCAAAGCACCATCATCACGAAGTGCATCTTCAGCATTAAAGTAATCCAAATCCGTCAGTTTCACAACTTTTGGCTTATAATCGGATGGAGGAATCCCGATACCTTCTTCTTCATCTTCTTCGGTAATAATCCTATCACCGGCAGACGGCGGAACAACCACTTCCTCCGCTAAATCATCTTCGGGTAAATCCACAGCGGAAACTGAACTATTGCCCACTGACAGCGACTCAATCGGTTCAATTTCATTTAGCTCAGCCTTATTCTTTTTAATTTCATAGTAGTTTGCAATGATACCAGTAATTACACCAATTGCGCTCAAAATACTAATAACCGTTATAAGAGGCTTTCTCGATTTTGTCTCCTTAATCTCATCATCCATCATTTCCCTCTCCTCTTGGTTTTGATTATAGAACGATATGTTCTATAATAATTATAGTGCAAATAGCACTAAAAGTCAATATACATGTTGGGGTTTTGTAAAATAAGTATAATAGAGGGGTGGATGTTTATGCAATATATACGAATCCGCAATCTGCGAGAAGATAAAGACCTGACACAACAGCAAATGGCAGACTATCTGCACTGTTCACAAAGGTGTTACAGCAATTATGAAACCGGCACCCGCTACATCCCCACCGAAACCCTCATCAAAATCGCTGATTTCCACCATGTTTCCATTGACTATCTCCTTGGCAGAACCGATAAAAAAGAGATGAACAAATAAAAGGCAGCCCGTAACCGTTACGGACTGCCTTATTTTATGATGATGCAGGTGCAGGACGGTCACCGTCCTGCCGAGGGCGGTTTAGGAGGGGCGAGGAGCCCCTCCTGAGTCGGCTGA
>JAFXOO010000375.1 GCA_017528675.1 Oscillospiraceae bacterium
CAACACCGCACAGAGCTGGTGGTGCAGATGCGTAGCCAGATTTTTCGTCAGATTGTATAGAAATGACGCCGCTGGGCTGGCGCCCAGCAAGGAATTTCTGTGCAAGATGACGGAAAAGATGCAAGCAGATGTGCCGCCAAGCCGTCAGGCGGGCTTTGTGCGGTGTTGCCTTTATCATGTTAGTGCCAGCCGACCGGGAAAATGTTACAGACAAATCCGGCACAGGTTTCCGCCACGCTCCCGCCCGGATGACATATTGACAAGACCCGCCCGCTGTGGTATACTATGTTATGTTACCAATCGCTGGAGGATGTCAAAGGAGGCACATGATGAGTACAGAAGAAGTCAAGCCGGCACCTGCCGGATTCCGCCGGAAATGTGCAGCATTTCTGGAACGGCTCGACACTGCGCAGACCTCCCGTCTGCCGGTGCGCCTGGCATATCTCTATCTATCCGTCCCGATGTATATTTTCTTCTTCGGGTGGCTGAAAATCGGCTATGCACTGCTGATGGCGGCCGTCCTGACGGCAGGGCTGTTCTTCGCCTGGAGGGCAGCGCCGGAGATTGATGTCTCGCAGTTTTGCAGAAAAAACCTGCTCAGGCTGTTTGGGGTGGGGCTGATTGCCGTGCTGTGGATGTACTTTTCCGGCATCGGTGGGCTGACCTACCAGAACTTCGATCATATGTGGCGCAACGCCGTCCTGACGGAGCTTGTCAGCAATGACTGGCCGGTGATTGTCACGGATTCCGAATACTTCGAGCATCCCGCTGCACTGATTTATTACTTTGCACTGTGGCTGCCGGCGGCGCTTGCGGGAAAGTGCTTCGGGATGGAGGCGGCGCAGAGCACGCTGTTTTTCTGGTGTCTGATCGGGGTGCTGCTGTGCTTTACGCTGATTCTCGGACTCTGCCGGAAGGTATCCGTCTGGATTGTGCTGGGCTTTGTCTTTTTCAGCGGCCTGGACACGGTCGGGGATTTTCTGCTGCACAACTCCACGGATTACCTCTGGTTCACCGGCAATCATCTCGAATACTGGATGACCTATGATTTCCAGATGTCCTGCATGTCCACGCAGCTCCTGTGGGTATTCAACCAGGCAATTCCGGCATGGATCATCACACTGCTGCTGCTGTGCCAGAAGGATAACCGCTCGCTGATTTTCGTCTATACCTTCAGTTTCCTCTCCTGCACACTCCCGGCAATCGGCATGCTTCCGATTGTGGCATGCATCGGCATCCGGCGAATGGTGCAGTCCTATGACAAGGAGAAGCCGTTCCGGCAGAATCTCCCGTCCCTGCTCCGGGAGGTGTTCACCCTCCAGAACTGCGTGACAGGCATCCTGATGACGCTGGTTTCTTACCTGTTCCTGAAATCGAACACCCAGAGTGCCAACGGCTTCCACAAGCTGGAGATGAAGAACCAGCTTGTCTGCTATCTGGTATTCTGCTTCCTGGAATTTGTGATCTATTATCTTCTGATTTTCCGTGCGCACAGGCGTTCGGCGCTGTACTGGGTATCCTTTGCAACGCTGCTCGTTGTACCGCTGATTAAGGTCGGGTATTTTGCAGACTTTGTCATGCGGGGCTCCATTCCTTCGCTGGTGGTGCTGTACATTCTGGTGATGCAGGCATTTCTCACCTACCGGAAGGAAAACGCACGCATCGCATTTGCGGCGCTGCTTGCCGTATTCCTGATCGGCAGCCTGACGGCTTATCACGAGCTCAACCGCACGCTGTTCAACACTGTAGAGCATGCCAAGGATCCCGAAGGGCATCCGTTGATTGCCGAGGAGATCCAGCTCATTGAAGGCAGCACCCGGTCGAATTTCTACGGCGAGATACAGGATTCGTTCTTCTTCCGGTATCTTGCAAAATAAGCACACTGGTGAGAATGCCCGGTTTTGCGGCCGCATCCGTGCATGCTTCTCATCAGACTGTTTCACAAACAAAGACCCGGTATCCCAAAAGATACCGGGTCTTGCTTTGCTGTATGTGCAGAGCGATCAAACCACGCCCTGAGCCTTCATAGCCTCAGCAACCTTCAGGAAGCCTGCAATGTTTGCACCTGCTACCAGATCGTCGCCCAGACCATAGGTGTTTGCTGCCTTTACGGAGGATTCGAAGATGTTCTTCATGATGCCCTTGAGCTTCTCGTCCACTTCCTCGGCAGTCCAGTTGTAACGCATGGAGTTCTGGCTCATTTCGAGACCGGAAACTGCTACACCGCCGGCATTTACTGCCTTGGACGGAGCAACGATAACACCCTTGGACTTCAGGAATGCAATTGCCTCGTTGGAAGTCGGCATGTTGGATACCTCAACATAGTACTTCACGCCGTTAGCAACAATCTTCTCAGCCTCGGCCATGCCAACCTCGTTCTGGGTAGCGCACGGCATGATGATGTCAGCCTTGACACCCCACGGCTTCTCGCCTGCATGGAACTCAACGCCGAACTTGTCAGCATAGTCCTGTGCACGGTTGCGGCAGGAAGCACGCATCTCAAGCAGATAGTTGACCTTCTCCTCGGTGCTGATGCCGTCCGGATCGTATACATAGCCGTCCGGGCCGGAGATGGTTACAACCTTGCCGCCGAGCTCGTTGACCTTCTTGATGGTACCCCATGCTACGTTACCGAAGCCGGATACTGCAACGGTCTTGCCCTTGATGGAATCACCGAAGTGCTCAAGCATGTTGCAGGTGTAGTAAACTGCACCATAGCCGGTAGCCTCCGGACGGATCAGGGAACCGCCGTACTCGAAGCCCTTGCCGGTCAGAACGCCGGTGAACTCGTTGCGGATTCTCTTGTACTGGCCGAACAGATAGCCGATCTCACGGCCACCTACGCCGATGTCACCAGCCGGAACGTCAGTGTTCGGGCCGATGTGCTTGCAGAGCTCAGTCATGAAGCTCTGGCAGAAGCGCATAACCTCAGCGTCGGACTTGCCCTGCGGATCAAAGTCGGAACCGCCCTTACCGCCGCCCATCGGCAGGGAAGTCAGGCTGTTCTTGAAGATCTGCTCGAAGCCCAGGAACTTGATGATACCGATATATACATTGGGAGCAAAACGCAGACCGCCCTTGTACGGACCGATTGCAGAGTTGAACTCTACACGGAAGCCACGGTTTACCTGTACCTTACCATTGTCATCAACCCACGGTACACGGAACACGATCTGGCGCTCAGGTTCTACGATTCTCTCGAAAACGCCGGCCTCGATGAGGTCAGGTCTTGCCTCAGCAAGCGGCTCAACGGACTCGAAAACCTCAGTCACTGTCTGGATAAACTCCGGCTCGCCCGGATTTCTTTTCTCGACTCTCTTCAGGAGGTCGAGGAGATACTGATTCTTTAACGCCATTGTTAAGAACCCTCCTACATATAAAATTCCGTCTGTGGAATACAACTGTATTTCTCACGCGGTATTTTTATTATAGCATGTATCGCTTTAAATTGCAAGTATTTTTTCAAAAAAAATTTTGTTTTTTCAATCTGACAATCAGAGGGCGATGAATCGCATGCATTCTGTGCATATACACAAAAACCAC
>JAFXOO010000376.1 GCA_017528675.1 Oscillospiraceae bacterium
CACTCCAAAAGGTGCTTGCCAATTGCTGCCAACGACAAAGCAGCCTGCACAAATTGCACAGACTGCTTTTGGTCACTACATAGATTATTTTTGTTTTTTGCGCTGTCTACTTGACAGGGGGCGGGTCAGCTTTCACTGCCGTGCTTTTTGATTCAGTTACTCAGTCTCTGATCAAACCGGGAACTTCTTAACGATCTCAACAACATACTTCAGGATGTTGAGGGAGTCAACTTCGTTGATCTGCTTGTTCTGATCTACGTCAGCGTTGAGCTTGCCCTGAGGAGAGATCTCTTCGCCTACCATCAGGTTCTTGTTCAGCGTGATAACGTCGATGATTGTAACCTTGCCATCGCAGTTAACGTCACCGAGCAGCAGATCGCCTTCCGGCTCAGTATCCTTCGGATCAGTGGGTGTCTGATGCTCGCCGCCAAGGTTCGGAGCCTCATCCTCAACGAAGGAGGAGATCCATACCAGCGGAGCGTTCCAGTTGATGGTGATCTCGTTTACAGACCATGCATCTACCTGGTCATAGTAGCACTTCATCGGAGCCAGTTCACCGATCTTATAGCCGGCACCCTGAATCATCGGGTCGTTCATGTCGGAGTTCGGACCACCGGACAGGCATCCATCCGGAGCAGACGGCCAGTCAGGCTTCATCTGGTGGCACCAGTATCTGTGGTGCGGGTTAGCAGTGGTCTTACCATCTACGCCGTAGCCAGTTACATAGGAATTCTCGTTTGCATTTCTACCAAGGATGTAGTCCATAGCAGTGAGAACGCCGTTTGCATACTTCTCGTCCTCGGTCAGGTCATAAGCCATACCAAGAATCATAGCGTTGTTGATAACCATGGAGTTGGAACCCCACTCATAACCACCCTCAAGAGTGATAGATCTCTCAGAAGCGGTATCACCGATGATATCGGTTACAGTCGTATCATAGGTGTGACCCGGATACGGAGTGCCGTACTGAGACTCAGCCTCATACTTCAGATAGGTATCGCCGGCAGCCTGGAACTGGTTAACAACTTCCTTAGCCTCAGCAGCATCGAGCATATCCTGGTGGAGTGCCAGAGTTGCGGTACCGAGGGAGGACAGAGTACCCCATGTGAACGATGTGGGAGATCCCTTGTTCTCGCCGCCTACCAGGTCGGTGATTACCTTGAATGCGAATGCATCAGAGCCCTTGAGGTCTTCATAGTAGCTCTTGTCACCGGTGGTAACATACAGCTCGCAAGCAGCCCAGTAGAATTCGTCAGTTACCTGAGTATCACCGTAGGGGCCACCGCCCTTGTTCTGGTCGAGCGGAGCAAACTTGGACGGATCCGTCAGAGGAGTGCCCAGCTTGGTTGCATCGTCAGCATCCTTGTAGATGCTGCCATACTTCTTGGCATAGTCTTCCTTAGCAGCCTTGTAGCTCTTCTCAGCAGCAGCAATGTACTTGTCAGCGTCAGAATCGCCTGCATCCTTCAGCAGACGGCCAAGCTGTGCCAGAGCAGCAGCAGAGTTCAGGGTAGCTGCATAGGTAACGGGCTTTACGATACGAGTCGGCATGGTAACGTCCTCGTCAGCATCTTCCTCAAGATACGGCATAACGCCCAGTGCAGTCCACTTGTAGTCATGCATCTTGTGATATACGAAGCCGTCATCACGGGTCATTTTCAGGAAGAAGTCAGCCTCCCACTTCAGCTCATCGAGGATATCCGGTGTCTTGTTGCCGGTCTCCGGAATCTTCTGAGTGGTAGCAGTACCCTCAGCGAACTTCTCCGGGTTACGCTCGTAAGCATTTGCCAGAGTCCACATGGAAACGCCGCCGTTTACTACATACTTACCGTAGTCACCGGCATCGTACCAACCGCCGGTGCAGTCGATCTGCTTGGAATATCTGCCAGCGATCTCAGAGTTCTTTCTCTCCTCATAGAGGAATACCCACTCATCGGTTACATAAGCCATATCCTTCGGGTGACCTGCGTCACGCTCAAGAGCAGCCTTGCTCTTGTTCTTACCAGCGTTAGCGATGTAGTCATCCTGGATGGCAATACCGGAACGGTTCAGATAGTAGTAGTTGAAGGAGTCTCTCAGCATGTCGCCATACAGCTTGCTGCTGATCTCGAAGTCAACAGACTGGCCGTTGCAGGTCAGAGTGTACTTACCCTCAGTCTTGAGGTCAGAGAAATCGATAATTGCTGCATTCTCCCAGGAACCTGCATCCTTCTTCGGAGCAGAGGAAGTACCGGACAGCTTCTCCGGACCGGAGATAGACCACTCAACAGCCTTGTCCGTAACAACAGTAGCCTGCTTTACAGAGTTCGGATAGAAACCGAGCTGGTTGATAGCGATACCGGTCGGCTCCGGCTTTTCCTCAGGCTTGTAGTCGCCTTCGCTGCCGTCCATATCGATCAGGCAGAGGTTATCGAACTTCAGGATTGTGCCCTGCGGGAACATCGGGCCGTTCGGTGTGAACTGGCCGTCGCCGCCGAAGTGGAAGGTCCACTCAACGGTGCCCTTGCCCTCAGGAGTTGTGCCCTCCTGCTTTACGTTCTCCATGTAGGAATCGTCAATGTAGAACTCATAGGAGAAAGTAGTCCACTTCTTTGCCGGAATGGTGATTTCCTTCCAGGAATTCCAGCCCATGTAGTAAGGAACATCCCACTGGCTCTGCTCAGTAGTGGTTTCCTTGCTGACGCTTGCAGCCTTCAGAGCACTTGCCAGCTCATCCTGGGTCATGCCTTCCTTGTAGTCCAGGCTCAGCTTGTTACCGTTGCCGTGCCAGTACTCAGCGTTGTCGTTGGTGATATCACCGATCTTCGGATACATCTGACCGGAATTGGTAGCGTATACGGAGTAGGTGATACGATACTTGTGACCATAGGTAATGGACATACCTCTGTGACGGAACTGGCAGTCCCATCTGTCGTCACCACCGTTGGATGCACCGCCGGGGTTCTTGATCAGGATGGAGTACACGCCGTCGTTGATGTTGAACTTCATCTCACCGGTACCGTTTTCGCAAACGTGCCACGGCAGACCAGCGCCCTCCTCGAAAGTACCCTCACCGGTCATGACACCAGCATAAGCGGTCAGGGAAGCAAGTGAAGCTGCAGAAGCAGATGCTGTCATAGCGATTGCAACAGCAGATGCGGCCAGCTTCTTGCCAAGATTGAATTTCCGCATTGGTTTTACCCTCCCATTAAAATATAAGAATTTGGACATAACCTGCGTCCGCCAGTGCAAGCAGCCGCAGCTTTCGGCCGATTGGATTCTACATCCGGTATCACGCAGCTTTCACACTCTGTTCATCCGTCTGTAAAAATCCTATCAACCCTATTATAGTATATTTGTACAAAAAAGTAAAGTACTTTTTAAAAATTCGTCGTTTAATCCAAACGGGGTTCATATAAACTATGCACTTTGACGGATTTCGTATACATGGAGTAGAAAAATGCCCACAGTATCACTGTGGGCATTTTGGCGATTCTGATAACGATTTCGTCAGATCTGCACCGGCAGCTTTGTGATCTCCACGACCGCCTTAAGGATGTTCAGACTGTCAATTTCGTCCGGCTTGGTCGGGTCACTCCTGTCCACATCGGCGTTGCGCTTTGCCTGAGCGCTCAGTACTTCGCCCACCATCAGGCTCTTGTTGAGCGTGATGACATCAAGGATGGTCACTTCGCCGTCGAGGTTGACATCACCGAAAACAACTTCATCCTGGTCCGTCGGAATCTGGTCAGTCGGATCGTTCTGCGGCTCGGTCGGTACCGGATCCACCTTCGGCTCGGTCGGCTCCTCGCCGCTCGGAGTAGTGCCGTCAGGCTCGGTACCCCATACGAGAGCGCCGTTGACGTACATGGTGAAGTGCTGATTGAGCGCCTTCGGATCCTTCAGGCTGTCGGTTGCCGTCAGACCTTCATACGACCAGTCGTTCTCCGGATCCCAGGCTCCCTTGGTGGACTGTCCGTCAATCGCATCCGGAATGGATATACGGAACTGCACCTCATCACGGTGCTCGCTCTGGCCGGTCGGCTGGATGGCACGGCCATCCTCGAACTTGATCTCTGCATAATAGGTATTGCCGGTCGGGTCGCCCTCATACTTGTAGGGGCCGTTCACCGTGGCAAAGCCCTGCTCACCCTCGGAGTACTGCTGCGGCTTGGCCTCGACCTTGATCTGATCGACCGTCAGACCTGCCTTGAGCAGCTCCTCGATGTTGAAGTAGTAGTGATAGCTGATGTCCTTGGCAACTCTTGCCGGCCAGGCGGTATGGTTCATCGCCCATGCCTTGACCTCGGTATAGCTGTCGCCCTTGCCGTTGAGGACGGCTGCGACCTCCCACTCAGCCCACTTGGGTTCTTCCTTGGGCGGGAAATCGGCAATCTTGCTGCCGTTGTCATAGTCACCGATCATTGCAGCGAGTGCTGAGGTGAAGCCGGCATTGTAGTCGATGGCAACCTCAGAGAACTCATACTTGCTGACCTGGTTGGTGTACTCGCCGCTCTTGTCAGGGCCACCGACCAGAGCGCCGTACAGCGTATGGGCATATTCTGTCTGCCAGTTGTCGCCGGAAGTAGAAGCTGTTTCGCTCTTGGGCTGACCGAGATCATTCCAGTGGTCATCGTGAACGCCGGAAGCGGTTCTGTGGTGGATGGCAGTCGGCTGGAGTGTTGCATGGCTCATGCCGAGCACATAGCACTGGCCGAGGTTGTTATCACCGAAGCAATAATCCATCTGACTCTTTGCCCAGTCCTGGTACTTCTTGGACAGAGCAGCGTCATCCTTGAAGATCGTGTCACATGCCAGGAACGCAACCCATGCCGTTGTGGAAGCATGACGCAGCGAGCCCCAGTTCATGAGGTAGGCAAGGCCGTCGGGCGTGTACTCGATCTTCTTGCCGCCGTAGCCGTCGATCCAGTAATCGAGATGGTGGGAAATATGGTCAATCCACGCCTGATCGCCGGAGATCTGTGCATACAGCAGCGCAGCGCCCTGTGTGGTATCATCCCAGCAGAGACCCCAGGTGTACTTCCAGGCATCAGACTGGCTTTCCTTCGGGAAATTCGGGATATAATCCTTCTTGATCTTGTCCAGATAGCTGTCATCTTCGGTTGCCTTATAGAGCCAGCAGGCTGCATACATGCAGTCATCTACCCAGCTCGAAGTCGGGTACATGCTGCCCATGCCGCCCTTATCCTCGGTATCACGCCATGTATCCGCAAGCTCAAACAGCTCCTTGGCGGTGGCGAGATACTTTGCGGCCTTGTCGGGCTGGCTGTCCTTGAAGATGATATAGCCCTCTGCGAGTGCAGCCGCAGAAAGCCCTGCAACGGTGGAATTCTCGACCGTATCATACGGACGCTCCCAGTCGCCGTTGTTCAGGTGATGCTTGCGGAGATAAACCTCAGCGCTGCACCAGATGTTATGGTCAGTGGAACCGCCGGTGAAGTCACCGATGGTGCCGACCAGCTTGCCGTTGCCAAGGTAGCAGGCATTGACATAATCCATGCCCCACTCGATCATGTTCAGGTAATCCTTGTCGAGGCCGGCCTTCTTGATGTTATCCTTATACTCGATGTAGCCCCAGCCCAGCATTGACGCAGAATAGGCATTGGTCAGCGTGAACTTGAAGTGGTCGCCGGCATCGAACCAGCCGCCCTTCACGATATCGGTCTCATTGCCGTCCTCATCGACCATGGAATCTGCACGCCACGGCACATTGTTCCACTCCGGAAGCTTGCCGGACTGCTGCACCTCATAGAAGAACATGGACTTCTGGAGTGCTTCGGCGTAGTTGTACTTGCTGTCAGCAGCCTGAACCGTGAGCGGTGCGACTGCTTGCAGAGGTGCTGTCAGCGATGCAGCGCACATCACAAGACCAGCGATCCCTGCCAGAATCTTACGTTTCATAGTAATACCCCTCTCGTAATTTTTCGCCCCCGCAGTGCATCCGGGAACGTATAGGCAACACCGCACAAAGCCCGCCTGGCGGCTTGGCGGCACATCTGCTTGCATCTTTTCCGTCATCTTGCACAGAAATTCCTTGCTGGGCGCCAGCCCAGCGGCGTCATTTCTATACAA
>JAFXOO010000377.1 GCA_017528675.1 Oscillospiraceae bacterium
GACATGTTCAGCCTGCAGGTACTAATCGGTCGAACACTTTTCCTAATGTTTCTGAGTTGTTCTCTTGCATTATTTCTTTTCTGTTCGATTTTGCAAAAAAGTTAAAAAAAAGACTTGACAAACACATCAGAATGTGTTATAATAATTAAGTCAGGTAAATGCACCATTAGCTCAGTTGGTAGAGCAACTGACTCTTAATCAGTGGGTCCTGGGTTCGAGTCCCCGATGGTGCACCACATAGGCCCGTTGGTCAAGCGGTTAAGACTCCGCCCTCTCACGGCGGCATCACCAGTTCGAGTCTGGTACGGGTCATAACGGTTCTTTCACAGAACCGTTTCTTAATCGGTGTCTATAGCAAAGAGGTTCCACCTGTTCCCATTCCGAACACAGAAGTTAAGCTCTTTTACGTCGAAAATACTTGGCTGGTGACGGCCTGGGAAATTAGAAAGATGCCGATACATTGCCTCCTTAGCTCAGTCGGTAGAGCATGCGGCTGTTAACCGCAGGGTCGTTGGTTCGAGTCCAACAGGTGGCGCCAGCACGGTTTCCGTGCAGATAAATCGCACGCCGAGATGATCGGTGTGCGATTTTTGATTTCCAACATTCCATCAGATCGCCCCGGTACGATTGCCTGTACCGGGGCGATTGTTTTTCAGGTAGGACATCCCGTCACTTGGCGCCCATATGTTCCGCCATTTGTTTTTCGGCTTCCCGTATCTCATGCAGAAGCTCTGCCGCAGACATCCGGAAAGCACCGTTTCCGAGAATGATGATCTGTTCGGTGCCGTCAGAGGTAGCCACCCGCACACGGTAGTCCTTCACCAGCTCATGGGATATGCGCTCGATGTAGGAATCCGCCGTTTCCGCCTCCTTCGTGTAGACGATGCTGATGCCGCTTTCCTGCACGATGCTGCCGGGATTTCCCTTGACACGGTAGGCGTCGAACACCACAATCAGCTCGCACTGCCGGTATCCCCGGTAATTTGCCAGCATGTGGATGAGATCTGCACGGGCGGCTTCGAGATTCTCTGCTGCCGTCTTTTTGAGATCGTCCCACGCAAATATGATGTTGTAGCCGTCCACAAGCAGGTATTCCGGCCCCTTCGGCAGCGGAACCGGCTTGCGGTCGGGCTTTTCCGTATGCAGATGATGCCGCTCGTCCCGCTTGTCACGCTTTACGGCACCATAGGTGCGCTCGAAAATCTCCATGAGCTCCTTGTCCTGCGCAGCACTCCCGGTATAGGCTTCCCGGACTGCCCGCACAGGCGCTGTGACCATGACCTCGGAGCGCTCCCGGAGATAGCTTTCGGTGTGCATCCGCTGGGGTACCTCGTCCCATTTCACAAGTTCCCCCGCACCGTGCGAGCAGAAAACGGAATCCGGGGAGTTGTCCAGGTCGCTCTCCGGCCGGTAGTCTGCTGCTGCGATGACTGCTTCCGCATTCACACACGGTGCATAGCCCGATGCAATGGCTGAAAACCGCCCCCGCCCACGGGTGAATTCCGTAACCTCGGCTTTGTAGGTCATCAGGAAGGCGGCGGGAGCTTCGCCGGTCAGGAGGGTGAATTCCCCGGCTGTTTCCGGCGACGAGAGCTTCGCTCCTGCATTTTGCAGATCGGTCATGGCTCTGCCGATGGTGCCGGACGGAATTTCCAGCCTGAACCGCATCCACGGTTCAAGCAGCACGCTCTGCGCCTGCATCAGACCCTGGCGGACTGCCCGGTAGGTCGCCTGCCGGAAATCACCGCCCTCGGTGTGCTTTTTGTGCGCACGGCCGGCAGTCAGCGTGATCTTCATATCCGTGATGGGGGAGCCGGTCAGCACGCCGATATGCTGCTTTTCCCGCAGATGCGTCAGAATCAGCCGCTGCCAGTTGCGGTCAAGCGCATCCTCCCGGCAGACGCTCGAAAACACCAGACCGCTTCCCCGTTCACCCGGTTCAAGCAGCAGCCGTACTTCTGCATAGTGGCGCAGCGGTTCATAATGCCCCATGCCCTCGACCGTGTCAGCGATGGTCTCCTTATAGGCAACGCCGCCCGGCACGAATTCCGCCCGGATGCCGAAACGCTCCTCCAGCACATGCTGTAGGACAGCCTGCTGAATCTCGCCCATGAGCAGCACATGAATCTCCTGCAAATGGCCGGAGAACTGCACATGGAGCTGGGGATCCTCCTCCTCAAGCTTCCGGAGCGCCGTCAGCGCTGTGTGGACAGAGAGCCCCTCCGGCAACTGCACGGCATAGCGCAGCACTGGCTCCAGCTCAGGTGCAGCGGCATCCTCCTCGACGCCGAGCCCCTGTCCGGGATAGGTGGCGGAAAGACCGGTCACGGCGCAGATCGTGCCCGGATAGACTTCGTCTGCCTGGGTGAATTTTGCGCCGGAATACAGCCGGATCCGGCTGATCTTTTCCTCGCCGCAGACCGTGTCCCGCACATGCAGCACGCCGCCGGTGATTTTCATGTGCGTCAGACGGCTGCCCTGCTCGTCCTCGGTGATCTTGTAGACCCTTGCACCGAAGGCAGGCCGTTCCTCCGGCGGGAGTGTCAGCTTCAGCAGCAGGTCAAAAAATGCCGGGACACCGTCCATCTTCAGCGCTGCGCCAAAGACGCACGGAAAGATGTGCCGCAGCCGGATGGCCTGCGCCAGATTTTCTTCAGAAGGCATCCCGCCGGCGAGCACCTGCTCCATAAGCACCTCGTCGCAGCTTCCGGCTGCCTCGGCAAAGCGCTCGTCCTGCTGCGGATAGCTGCTGAAATCAATGCACGCTGTCCCGAACCTGCCGCAGAGCTGCGCCATCAGGGCTTCCCGTGTGAGGTGGGAAATATCCATTTTGTTGATAAAGAGAAAGACCGGCACACCCGCATGCTGCAACAGCTTCCAGAGTGTTTCGGTGTGGCTCTGGATGCCCTCAGAGCCGCTGATGACCAGAATTGCATAGTCAAGGACAGAGAGCGTGCGTTCCATTTCGGCAGAGAAATCCACATGCCCCGGTGTATCAAGCAAATTCAGCTCAATTTCGGGATGATCGGGGTCGGGCAGCACAATCCGTGCCTGTTTGGAAAAGATGGTGATGCCCCGCTCCTTTTCAAGGGCATCAGTATCGAGAAAGGCATCGCCGTGATCGACTCTGCCAAGCCGCCGGAGAGCGCCTGCGGTGTAGAGCAGACCCTCTGAAAGCGTGGTCTTGCCGGAGTCAACGTGGGCGAGAATGCCGATGGTAAGTCGTTTCATAGGGCTCCTTTCTGAGGTTACCTGGGGAACTGCACCCCGCCTGTGAAGTCGGTATCCGGCTCCATAAGCGGAACTGCCTCATCTACAACGGCATTGCCGTAGATATCCGTGATCCGGAAGGTGAACGGCCCCGGTCCCATGTCCATTGTCTCGAAGTAGTTATAATTCCGGCGTGGCACTTCGATGAACTGCCCGTCCGCACCGAGGTACTCGAACCGTGTCACCGGCCAGCGGTGGTTGCGGATCTGCACACCGCACCAGAAGGCGGTGCTGCCCTCCTTGTAGCGGTACGAAAACGGTGCATCTTCGGCGGTATCCCTTGGCACTATCTTCCAGGAGCACGGCACTCTGCCCTTTTCTGCGGGGGCGATCAGCGGGAAGGCATCCGTATAGAGGTCAAGGTCGCCCTTCTTCCCCTCCGGCAGCTCGTCCGTCACGAGGACGTTGATGGTTCCCAGCTCACCGGTGACTTCGAGATATGCCCCTGCAAGCTGTGAATTGTTCCAGTCATAGTAATTCATTGCCGTAATCCAGTAGTCCCGGCTCACAGGGTCGAGCATGGCGCAGCCACCCTCATAACCGCCGCCGTAAAACGTCGCTTCGCCCGTATGGACAGTGTCCATCGGTTCGAGGGTGTATTCCGCCTTGAAGCGCTTCATGAGCGCTAAGTCAAACACATCCACCACCCCGTCCGCATTCAGGTCACAGCCGGCGGGAAGGTCGTTCGTTCCGGTCAGCAGCCATTCCTGCAATGCGGGGATGTTGCCCGCATCGGATGCACCGGCGGGCAGTGCCGGCATCAGCCCTGCCACGAGCAGAGCGGAGAGTGCGGCAAGCTTCTGTTTCATCATCACAGTACCGTTTTCAATGAACACGTTCATTGGAGCGCCTCCTGTTATGCTATTTCTTATTTCTATTATAACACGCTGTGCAGCCGGGTGTCAACTACAGAACCCGATTTTCTGAAACTTAGAAAAAAATTATTGTTTTTCAATAAAAAGTACTTGACAAATGATAACAGGTGTGCTATACTGTAGTTACTGAAGGGCAAGAGCCCGATCCGATCAGACAGGAGGACTTCACTATGTGGAACAAGGACAGATCACTGGCGCTTTCGATCATTCTCGTGCGGGCGCTGTTTGTATTCATCATCATTCTGGCGCTCTGTGTACCGGTTATGGTGCACTGGTATGACATCACCTACACCGAGCGTGTCGGGCTGCTGGAGGGGTCGGTGTTCTGGCCGCTGTCGGTCTGCCTGTATGCAGCGGCGGTCTGTGGGGAGCTCTGTCTGTGGTATCTGGGGAAGCTGCTTGTGAACATCAAGGCTGACCAGGTTTTCATCCCGGAGAACTGTGCACATCTCCGGCGCATCTCCTGGTTCTGCCTGCTGGCGGCGGTGCCGTTCTTTGTGTTCGGCTTCTGGCGCTATCTGGGGTTTGTTGTGGCGCTGGCGGCGGCATTCTTCGGCATCATCATCCGGGTGGTCAAGAATTGCTTTGAAAAGGCCGTTGTCCTACAGGAAGAAAACGATTTCACCATCTGAAGGAGGCAAATCCATGCGCATTATCGTCAATCTCGATGTCATGATGGCCAAGCGCAAGATCTCCTCCGGAGAGCTGGCGAAGCGCATCGACATCACCCCCGCCAACCTGTCGATTCTCAAGACCGGCAAGGCAAAGGCCATCCGCTTTTCCACGCTGGAGAAGCTCTGTGAAGTGCTCGACTGTCAGCCGGGCGACATTCTCGAATTCCGGAAGGAGGAGGACTGACATGCAGCCCAGAAGGTACGCCATCGGCTATGGCATCGCAGCGCTCGTGCTGTTCCTGACCGAAGTGGTGATCGGAACGTGGCTGAATGACTGGCATTTTGTCCGTGCCTATCTCGGAGATGTGCTGGTGATTCCGCTGATTTACTGCCTCATCCGCATTTTCACGAACAAGCTCCCCCGCACCATGCCGCTGATTGTGTTCGGCATCGGCGTGATTGCCGAGATCTCGCAGTATTGCAAGCTCTATGCGATTCTTGGCTTTGAGAAGCACTCGCTGCCGGCGATTATCCTCGGCACCGGGTTTTCCTGGTGGGATATGGTGTGCTATGCCGCCGGGGCGGTGCTGATCTGTCTTGTGGAATGGCTTATTTTCAGCCATATAGGTAAGCGAAATGAAACTGCTTAAAATCTTTCTGGCATCAGCGGTTATGGCGGTGCAGTATGTTTCGGCAATCTTCCTGACAGAGGCCATTTCCTACAAAAGCAACGTGCTGATGCTACTCTATACCGTACTGACTGCCGGCGTCTGGACACTGGTGCTCCTGAGCGAGGACACCCGCACGGTGCTCGCAAAATGGCTGTTTTCCGTGCCACTCTGCTATCCGGTACTGCTGTGCTATTGGAATACGCACTATGCCGTCCGGGCGCTGAACTGGGCATTTCCCGGCTACGGCAGGCAGTCGGCAGGCGGCGGCTTTGCAGGGGCAATGCTCCTCCTGCTGCTGACCGCTCTGTGTACTGTGGGTCTGATCGCTGCACTGGCAAGGCATCCGAAGCCGGATCAGAAAGCCGAAGCCATCCGCCTTTGCATCGGCGGCGGCTGTACGCTTGCCGTAATCGCCGGTGCCGTGCTGCTTGCCACGCAGTTCCCGCCCTATCCGGATATTACCGCAGGGGTCTGATGCCCCGTACAGAAAGGAGAATCCTCATGAACGAACAGAACTATGCTTCAATCTACGACCTGCCGGCCGATACGCTGCCGGATGTACAGGCGCCGCCGAAGCCGGAGATTATCTATACCCGCCCGGAGCACCTTGCTGCTGTTGCCGCACTGCCGGCAGGCTTCCTGATCGTGCGGCTGTTCATCTACCATGTGCCGGGGCTGTTCACAACGCTGCTGTGCTGGGCGCTGGTGACGCTGCTGCTGGTGTTCCTGCACCGGTCGGAGCTCCGCCTGCAACGCAGCAGCAAGCTCCTGGCGGCGGTGCTGTATGTGATGCCGCTGGTCTATGCCATTTCCGCCAACCGGCTCCTGCAAGGCCTGACCACGGTGTTCCTGATTGCAGCTTCCGGGCTGTTCCTGCTGCGGGCGGCGAATCCGGATGCGGATGTGCTGCGCTTTCTGCCGATGACCGTCTTTTCCGGCACCTTCGGGGCTGCCTTCCCGCACTTCCCGGATACCTTCAAAGCAGCCGGACAGGGCACTGTCAGCAAGGCGCTGCTCAAAAATTTCGGCTATGTGCTGGTGGGACTGGCAATCGCCTTCCCGGTGACCAGCATTGCCGCTTCGCTGCTGGTGAATGCGGATGACAATATGGCATCGCTGCTCGGAAATTTCCTGAAATTGCCGCCGGAGGAGATTATCTCGCTGGTATTCTGCATCCTGCTTGGCATCCCGGTCGGCGCACTTGCATTCAGCATGCTGCTCACGGCATCCCGGCGCTTTGTCACGGTGGAGAATGCAGAATGTGAGAAGAAAGTCGAGAATCTGCGCTTTCTGCCGAATGTGATTGCCTACGCTGCCGCAACGCCCCTGTGCGTGCTGTATGTGCTGTTCTTCATCTCGCAGCTCCGGTACCTGACCGGCGGCTTTACCGGCGAAACTGCGGGCTTTACCTATGCGGAATACGCACGGCGGGGCTTCTTTGAGCTGTGTGCGGTCTGCTGCATCAATCTGGCGATGATCGCAGGCATGGGATTTTTCTCCCGCATCTCCGGCGCTGTCAAGCCGGTGGCACTGCGCCTGTACAGCGGCTTCCTCTGCCTGAGCTCCATGATTCTCGCAGGGACGGCACTTGCCAAGATGGGCATGTACATCCGCATCTACGGCATGACACGGCTCCGGGTGTATACAAGCTGGTTCATGATCGCCCTCGTGATCGGCTTCGGTGCGATTCTCGTGCGGCAGTTCTTCCCCGCCTTCAACCTCGGCAGATTCACGGCAGTGCTTGCCACAGTGATGCTCGGACTGCTGTGCCTGTCCCGGCCGGATGCGTGGATTACCCGCTATAACGTGGAAATGTACCTCTCCGGCCATCTGGAGAGCTTCGACAATGAACTGATGGACGACATGTCCGATGATGCATGGGCGGTGCTGGCATCCTATGATGATGCGACGCTCAGCCGCCTCGTCAGTCACGGTCAGGTCTATTCCAGCATCACGCCTGAAGCGCTTGCATTCCGTGCCGAACGTCAGGACTTCTGGCAGCGGCTCAATCTCTCGTCCGTGCTGCTGCATGCAAGGCGGTAACGGATGCGTACAAAAAGGATTGCGCAGGTGCTGATCGCAGCGGTCAATCTGGCCGGGATCGTGCTCCTGTTCTGGCTCGGCTTCCGGCTGCTGCGGCATGATACCACCGTCCTGAATCCGGATGCCATGCTGCCGGCGGAGGACTGGGATGTCGCAGGAAGCCTGCTGCTGCTCGGACTGCCGCCCATGATCGCAGCAAATACGGCGGGTTTCCTGTTTTTGCTGCCGAAGGGACGCCCGCTGTGGCAGCGGCTGCTGCTGTTCCTGCCGGCTGCCGCAGAGCTGGTGCTTGCGGGATATTATCTGCTCATGACGGCAGGTCAGGAGGGACAATGGAACTGATCTCTGATCTTGGGGGAATCCTGCTCGGCATTCCGGAGCTGCTGCTGTTGTTTGCCGAGCCGCTCTGCCTGCAACTGCTGCTGTATCTTCCTGCAAAAAAGATGTTGCGGAAGTGTCCGCCGCCGGTTCTGTATGCGGTGTGTCTGGTGCTGAATACGGCGGTTCTGGTCTTCCACCTCCGGTACATGGATCAGGCGCAGGATCCGGCGGAAATGGAGCCGATGGATGCCTTTGACACGCTGATCCAGGCCGTGATCTGGGCACCGTCCTACCTCGGCGTGCTGACCGGCGGCATCGTGACCGCCGTGAACTGCTTCAGGAAACATAACCCAAAGGAGTGACCTGCATGAAACGTCTCTGCCTGCTGACCATGCTGCAAGGGGCAGCCGCCTCGCTCGGCACGGTATGCTATTTCGAGCTGTTTATGACGAACGTCCGCCAGCGCCCCTATGCCTATCCGTTTTCCAGGGCGGTCTGGCTCCTCGGCGGCATCTTTCTCCTTGTAACGGCAGTGCTCTGGCTCCGTACTTTGCTTCAGCAGGACAGACGCATCCGGACAGCGCTGCTGTCCGTCGGCGCAGGAATTCCGGTCTTTTTCCTGGGCGTTGCCGTCTGGTCGATTCTCTGGGAGATCATCAGCAAACTACTTCCGGCTGTTGAAGCTGCTTTCTGAAAGGACTGACTGTCATGCCGCAGACCTCACCGTTCTGTTTTTCGGACGACAACAAGCGTTATCACACGCTGTACTACTACAACAAGCACCGCTTCGGCGGCAGGGCCTACAAGGCCGTGCTCGACGGAGGCTTCACCTGCCCGACACTCGACGGGACAAAGGGCTTCGGCGGATGCGATTTCTGCGACGGCGGAAGCGGGGCATTCACAAAGCCCCTGCCGCTGCCGGAGCAGCTTGCGCTCGAACGGGAGCGGATTCACCGGCGAAATCAGAATGCCCGCATCATCGCCTATTTCCAGTCCCACACCTGCACCTATGGCACGCCGGAGCGCCTGCGGGGGCTGTATGAAGCAGCGCTCTCATCCCCGGATGTCATCGGGCTGTCCATCGGCACACGGCCGGACTGTCTGCCGGAGGAGGTGCTCTCGCTGCTTGCGGAGCTGAACGGGCGCACGGCGCTGACCGTGGAGCTGGGGCTGCAAACCATCCATGATGCAACGGCGGATTCCTTCGGGCGGGGCTATGGCTATGCGGATTTCCTGCGCAGCTATCAGCGCTTGCAGGCGCTTGGCATCCGCACCTGCATTCATCTCATCAACGGCCTGCCCGGTGAGCGGAGGGAGGATATGATTGCGACGGCACGCACCGTCGGCGCACTTCGTCCGCAGGCGATCAAGCTCCAGCTTCTGCATATTTTAGAGGGCACCCGCTATGCCGCACTCTGGCGGGAGGGCTGCATCCGGCCGATGACGCAGGCGGATTATATCGAAACGGTCGTGCAGCAGCTCCGGGTGCTGCCGCCGGAGACAGTCATCGAGCGGCTGACCGGCGACGGCGAGAAATCCCGCCTGTTGGCGCCGGACTGGAGCATGGACAAAATCCGCACACTCGGCGGGATTGACAAGCGCATGGCGGCGCTGGGTGCGGTGCAGGGCGATGCGCTGCATTAGGGAACTACAGGGGGTGTAGGGCGCCAATGCTAACAGCTTAAGCTTTTTGTCGGCTTGCGCCGACTCAGGAGGGGCTGCTCGCCCCTCCTAAACCTCCCTCGGCATAAGCAGACAGCCAGCGAGCCTGCGAGCGCCGCTGGTCGCTTAAAGCGAAGCAGGGCGGTGACCGCCCTGCACCCGCAGGTTTTATTCTGGTAAGTTGTTGGCATTGTGTAGGGCAAAGCCCTGCAAATAGCGCTTTTCCTATCATCGAAGCACCGTATCATCAATTGATGCAGTGCTTCCTCAGGAGGTATGACAATGAAAACGGCAGTGGTCTATGTGCACGGGAAGGGCGGAAGTGCTGCGGAAGCGGCGCACTACCGGGCGCTGTTCCCGGCACACGATGTCATCGGCTTTGCGTATTCGTCAGCAACGCCGTGGGAGGCAAAGGCGGAATTTCCGCCGTTTTTTGAGGAAGTGCAGAGAAAGCATGCATCCGTGACGCTGATTGCCAACAGCATCGGCGCCTATTTTGCACTGCATGCGCTGTCGGGGCAGAAGCTCCGGCGGGCGTTCCTGATCTCGCCGGTCGTGGATATGGAAGCCCTGATTCTGCAAATGCTGGCATCAACAGGACAGAGCGAGCTGGATTTGCAGCGCTGCGGCACAGTGGAGACTGCCTTCGGGGAGACCCTCTCGTGGGAGTATCTGTGCTATGTCAGAGCCCATCCGCTCTGCTGGCACGCTCCGACCTGTGTGCTCTGCGGCGGAAAGGACACCCTGACGGCACCCGGCACAATGCAGGCATTTGCGCAGAAAACCGGCGCAGAGCTGACGGTGATGCCGGATGGCGAGCACTGGTTCCATACGGCGGAACAGATGCGGTTTCTGGATTTGTGGATAAAAAAGCGCTCCGATTTTTAGGCATTCCGCCGAAAATCGGGGCTTGTTTTTTGTATTTTTGTGCTATTGCTTGAAAACGAACGGATAATATGCTATACTGAAAAAAAGCGATCCACCGGGGATCAGGAACAGGAGTGATGAACATGGCCTATGTAATTGGCGTAGACCTTGGAACGAGCGGCACCAAGACGGTTCTGTTTGATGAAATGGGGCGTGTGATTGCCTCGCACACCATTGAATACCCGCTCTATCAGCCGCAGAACGGCTATGCGGAGCAGGAGCCTGCCGACTGGCGGGAGGCGGCATTTGACACCATCCGGACGGTCATGGACAAATCCGGCATTTCGCCGGAGGATGTGAAGGGTATCGGACTTTCCGGGCAGATGCACGGGCTTGTGATGCTCGATGCAGAGAACCGGGTGCTGCGGCGGTCGATCATCTGGTGTGACCAGAGAACAGCGGCGGAATGCGCTGAAATGACCGAAAAGCTCGGCCTTGACCGGCTGATGGCGATTACGGCGAACCCTGCACTGACGGGCTTCACCGCCTCCAAGATTCTATGGGTGCGCAATCACGAGCCGGAGATTTATGACAAGTGCCGGCACATTCTGCTGCCGAAGGACTATGTGCGCTTCTGTCTGACCGGTGAATATGCGACCGAAGTCAGTGATGCTTCGGGCATGCAGCTTCTCGACATTCCGGGGCGCTGCTGGTCGGATGAGGTGCTCGAAAAGCTGGAAATCGACAGGGAATTGCTCGCAAAGGTCTATGAATCGCCAGATATCACCGGCACGCTCACCCGTGAAGCTGCACAGCGCTGCGGGCTGAGGCCGGGTATCCCGGTGGTCGGCGGTGCGGGTGACAATGCGGCTGCGGCGGTCGGAACGGGCGTTGTCCGGGACGGCAAGGCGTTTACCACCATCGGCACGAGCGGCGTGGTGTTTGCCCATACCTCCGGGATCACGATTGACCCGAAGGGCAGAGTCCACACCTTCTGCTGTGCTGTGCCGGGGGCATGGCATGTGATGGGTGTGACGCAGGGCGCAGGGCTGTCGCTCAAGTGGTTCCGGGACAATTTCTGCGAATCCGAAAAGGAAACGGCTGCGCTCATGGGTGTGGACCCGTATTATCTGATGGACAAGGCGGCGATGGAAAGTCCGATCGGTGCCAACCGGCTGCTGTATCTGCCGTATCTGATGGGGGAGCGCACGCCGCATCTTGACCCGGATGCAAGAGGGGTGTTCTTTGGCTTGTCTGCGATGCATACGAAGCGTGACATGCTCCGTGCGGTGATGGAGGGCGTGACCTATTCGCTGCGGGACTGCGTGGAGGTCTGCCGGGAGATGGGCGTGAATGTGTCGGATATGATGGCATGCGGCGGCGGCGGAACTTCTCCGGTATGGCGGCAGATGCTGGCGGATCTCTATGGCGTGCCGGTCGGCACGGTCGAGTCAAAGGAGGGCCCGGCGCTTGGTGCCGGCATTCTGGCGATGGTCGGCGCCGGGATGTATGCTTCCGTTCCGGAGGCATGCGATGCGGTGATCCGCACCGGGAAAATCCAGCAGCCGATTGCAGAAAACATCCCGGTTTACGAGAAGTTCTACCGGCTCTATACGCAGGTATATCCGGCGCTCAGGGAGCAGTTTGCGGCGCTTGCTGCGCTGAAGTAACGGCTCCGCACAGAATGATGGTGATGGAATATGACACAGACGAAATGCTACACCTATTTTCGCATTACGGGCGATTTTGACCCGGATGCGGTGACAGAGCTGCTCGGTCTACAGCCGGAAAAATCCTGGAGGATCGGTGACAAGCGCAAGGGCGGGGGGGAATATACCTTTGCAACGTGGAATTTCGGCTATTGTGAGGTGTATGACTCCATTGTGGATGAGCAGATGCGCAAGACCATCGCTCCGCTTTTGCCAAAGGTCGCTCTTTTGCAGGAGATCAGGCGGAAATTTGATGTGAATTTTTATCTTGAGGTCGTGCCTGTGCTCGCTGCGGAGGAGGAAATGCCCTGCCTTGCGCCATCGCTCGATGTGATGCGGTTTTGCTGCGATACACAGACGGAGATGGATATTGATCTTACAATTGAGAGCTATTGAGGATGGATGCCCTACCCCCACCCCCCTCCCCATCGGGGAGGGGGGTGCTTTTTGCCTGCCGGCGGGGATTGCTTTTTGGGGGCTTGCAGCCCCCTGCACAGGCTTTTTTTGGAGCGGGTGCACCGCTCCCCCCGCCC
>JAFXOO010000378.1 GCA_017528675.1 Oscillospiraceae bacterium
CTTCTGAGCGGAATCGTAGGAAAATGCATTCGTTGCAACACTTTCAGGAGCGCCGGGCATTGTAAATTCCGTCACCCCTACGGCATTATAGAAAGCGGAATCGTTGATGAGTGTCACACTTGCCGGAAGCACAATCTCCTTCAGGCTGATACAGTTGTTGAAGGCGCTCGTCGGAATGACAGTTACGCCCTCCGGAACAGTAACGCCGGTAATGCTCGTACAACCGGAAAACGCACTGATTCCGATGGTTCTGAGCGTAGAGGGGAAGCTGATCTCAGTCAGACCTGTGCAGTTCTTGAAAGCATTATCTCCAATGGAAACCAGCCCCTCCGGCAGGACAATCCCGGTCAGATCCTGATAACCGGAAAGTGCACCGCTGCTGATCGCTACGCAGTCATCACGCAGCGTGAGTACCGTTCCATGCGGCATTGTACCCTTATAGGCATAGAATGTCCGGCCGACGTAGACCTCACCGTTGTTCTGGGCGGAAATCCATTTTGTGCCATAGAACACATTCTCCCCGACATTTGTCACCGATTCCGGCACACTGACCTCTGCAAGCGACAGACAGCTACGGAATGCAGAGTCCCCGATGGTATGCACCTTCTCCGGCAGCACCAGCGACGTAATGCCGCAATTATTGAAGGCATAGGAACCAATGCAGAGCAGCGAATCCGGGAACAGTACAGCAGACACATCGGCATTGGAAAACGCATAGTCCGCCACACCTGTCGTACCGGCCGCCAGAATCAGCTCTGTCTCGGCTGCACGCCCCTTGCTGCCGATGGCAACCTTTCCGGCATACACTACACCGTTCTCCTGTGCATCGTACCAGGGCGTATTCTCAAAGGCACTGCTGCCAATGGAATAGACGGAATCCGGTACGGAAATATCCGTCAGTGCCTTGCAGTTGCGGAACGCTTTCGTACCGATGTGCACCATGCCCTCAGGCAGGCTGACGGAAGTCAGGTAGCTGTTACCGGAAAAGAACGCATCGGGTAGCTCCGTTCCGCCGGAAATCACAGCCTGCGTGAGTGTTTCGGATACGATGCCGTTCCCCCAGATAATCGACTGGAAGCTTCTCCCATAGTCACATGCCGGTAATGTCACCGTACCCACAGTCGTATTACCGTACAGAATGCCTGAGCCAAGCTCCGTCACCCCCTTCGGGATGGTCAGAGAGGTAAACGGGCATCCTGAAAATGCGCTGTTCCCGATAGAACGCAGCGAAGCCGGCAGTGAAATACCTGCAAGAGAAACGCAGTCAGAGAACGCCCCTTCGCCAATCGAATCCACAGCCTTGCCGAGCGTGACATCCGCAAGCGCCTTGCACGACTTGAACACACTGTTCCCGATGGTGGTGACAGAAGCCGGTACGGTCACCGCTGTCAACGACGAGCAGCCATAGAACGCAAACTCCCCGATCTCCGTCAGGGTATCCGGCAGTGTGATCTGTTCCAGACCGCTCATGCCGTAAAAGGCCCTTGCCCCGATCCGCTTCAGCCCGCCCGGAAGTATCACAGTGGTCAACTGGCTGCGGTTATAGAAGTATTTCTCCGGAATCTCCGAGCCGCCCGTAATGGTAACGCTCGTCAGCCCCTTGGGCAGAGTACCGTAAAACAGCGAACCGAATGTGCCTCCGCTCAGTTCATTACCCGCAGCGTCGATCAGGTTACCGGCAAAAGGCAGCGTCACGGAAGTCAGTGCGGTTGTGCCTCTGAGCACATTCTCACCGATGGCCGTCACATTCTGCGGAATGACAATGTCCGTCAGACCGGTGCACCCCTCCAGCGCACTTGCGCCGAGCGTCATAAGCGATTCCGGCAATGTCACAGTCACCAGCCCGCTGCAATTGTAGAATGCATGATCTCCGATGTCCGTAACAGTCTCCGGAAACGTCATCCCCGTCAGTCCGGTGCAGCCGTTAAATGCATATCCGCCGATCATAGTCGTCTGCGGCGGGAGGCTGATTTCTGCGATTCCCGTGCATCCGCTGAACGCCTTGGCGCCGATCATCGTCATGCTATCCGGAAGCACAATCTGAGTCAGGCCTGTACAGCCTGCAAAATAGCTCTCCGGAAGCTCTGTGCCGTCTGTGATCGTCACGGATTCCAGCCCCTTCGGCATAGAGGAACCGAACAGCGACTTGAGGGATGTCACACTCTCCTCCGGATCATAAAGCACGGGCATGGTCAGCCGTCTGACATTCACACACTCCCGCAGTACAGAAGCCGAAGCCTTCAGACCCGGCCGGATCACAATCTCCTCCACTAGGCTGCTGTAATTCAGCCATGCATCCGTCCGGTAGGTGAAATCGGTCACTTCGCCCGATCCGCTGATGACCAGTACATGGGTATCAAGATCGAGTGACCAGGAGGAAGAAGGACCGGCGGCATCCGTCACGGTATTCTCACCCGTAGCCTGTTCCGTCTCCTCAGCCGTTTCGGCCTCTGCCGGCGCCGTTTCATCCGTTGCCTCAAAGAGAATACTTCCCTCCGGGATGGAGACAAGCGTCTGCTCGGCAGATTGCCGTGTGTTCTGCTTCAGATGCAGTGCACCGGCTGGCAAGGACTGCACAGCAAGATTTCCTGTCATCAGCAGACTCAGCAAGGCAGAAACAATCCGTTTGCTTTTCATTCGACAATCTCCTTTTTCATGATTTGCCGCATACCGCAGCTTGCTTCTCAGGCAGCCAGAAACGACTGCTGCCATAAGACTTATTTATTATAGTACAGTTGTAAGAATTTGTCAACCCTTGCATCACGGCTCAGATTCCGTTCCAACCCGCAAGGCTCCTCCGGATCCGCTTAATTTCCACGCATTGACTGCCGCCGTCCGGGAAACAGTCACTGCAAAAAAAGTTACGGCTCTGATGCGGCACAATTCCCTTGGATATGAGCTGTATGACCGCATCACCGGCAGCCGGGGCTCATTTACAATTATCACTTGCATTTTTCAGGCAAATGATGTATAATAAGCATAGCACCTCAGATCTGATAAACGGAGAATTCCCTGTGGTCAACCGGACAGCAGGAAAAGGAACATGCCTGCTCGCAAAGTCAGGAATGTTCCTTCAGGCCACCGGTACCGCTGCGATTCCAGGTATCTCTCCACTGATCTGAGCATCATCCAAAGGCAGTCCACAGCCCCGGAAACATCATACTTCAGAAAGGAGCCGGGCATATGGCAAA
>JAFXOO010000379.1 GCA_017528675.1 Oscillospiraceae bacterium
GTTTTCAGCGACCGTGCAGTTACATTTACCGCTGTTCCGGCATTCCTTGCAGATGCGGAATATATCCGGACATCCTGCGATTCCAAGAAATATACCGGCGAGGAAGCAAGTTTTACCACAGCGCAGGATGCAACGGTGTACATCGGACTCGACAGCCGTCTGAATGATGACCGCTATCCCACATGGCTCTCTGCGTGGACAAAGACGGCGGATGTCATGACCGATAACGGCGATCCGGTCGTAATGTATGAACTGTACCGCAAGGATGTCAAGGCTGGCGAGCCTGTGACGATCGGCATGATCGGACAGTCAAGCTGCGTGAATCTGATCGCCGCTGTTGTTCCCTATCAGGAATCGCAGCCTGTCGTGGGGGATGTGGATGATGACGGCGCTTGTGATGCTGCGGATATCGTCATGCTCCAGAAATGGCTGCACTGCAGCGGCACGCTGACCAATGCAGAAGCTGCTGACCTCAATGGCGACGGCTGCGTGGATGTGTTTGATCTGGCGCTGCTCAAGCGAGAAGTGCTTCGCAGCCAGAGTACACCTCCACCAACAGAACAACAGACAAACACATACGAACCGGTCGGATTCCATTTCTCTGGCAAGGCTTATCTGGTTGGCGACTCGACCGTTTGCGAGTATCCTGAACAAACCGCACTATCTCTTGACCGTTACGGATGGGGCATGAAGCTCGGTGGACAGTTCAACAATGTTCAGGTCACAAATCTCGCCCTCTCCGGCAGAAGCTCCAGAAGCTTTCTGGCAGAGCCGAATTATCAGACACTGAAAAATTCGATTGGCAAGGGGGATTACCTGTTCATTCAGTTTGGACATAATGATGAGAAAACTGATGAGGCCACTCACCCGGGTGTCGGAACATATCCCGGTCTTGACCCGGCTACCCTGGACGGGAACGGAAAGGATACACAGGGACGCTATTCCTATGAGTATCTTCTGACAGCATACTATATCGACCTTGCCAAAAGCAAAGGCGCTGTCCCGGTGCTGATCACACCCATTACACGCCGTGGGTCTGACGGTACAGCCAATTACAAGCAGCATACCCCCTACCAGCAGGCAATGATCGGGCTTGGCAAAAGCAAAAACGTTCCGGTGATCGACATGACAGAGCTGACACGGCAGCTTTATACCGATCTCTACAGCAGCGGCGGTGCAGCCGAGACCGCAAAGCTCCACTGCTACAAGGATGATGCACACACCACTGTAGACAATACCCACCTGAGCAGCAGCGGTGCGCAGAAACTTGCGGAAATGATTGCTGAACAGACAAAGGAACTGGGACTGACGATCGGTGAATATGCAAAATAAGCCATGATACAATAGCACTACACAAAAAATCAACGCCCGGACTGATAAGAAGTCCGGGCGTTGTCATATTTTTATTTGCTTTCGACCTGGAATGTGCAGCCAGCCGGATCACTGCCGTTTGTCAGTGTGAGTCTGCCGTCTGCGGTGCAGGTGAGATAGGTGCCAGGGTGGGATACGCTTTCAAAGGACACCTGTCTGCGATCAGAGAGACCCTCGATGGTGCGGAATGTCGCACGTTTCAGGTCATTTTCCTGGAGTGTCTGCGGCTGTGCGAGCACGGCACTGCTGCCTTCTGCGTTTACAGTCACGAACAGACCTGTCTTATTTTCCGATTCGATGGAAACATAGGTCGGCTCCTCCACATTGGCAAGTCCCGGAACCAGTACCCATTCGGTATCATGTGCCGTCAGGCGATCCATGCCGAAGCCGAGCGCAACATTGGTGTACGGATAATCCCGATCGACCGTCGAATTCGTAAATGCGACATGACCAAGGAGCGCACCGTTCTGGTTTTTGATTTGCGAGATGCTGCCGCCGATGCCAGCAGTCGTTTCCTCCATTTTCAGGATCTTACCATTGTCATCGAAATGTACTTCACAGAGATTCGGGCTTCTTCGGTAGCCGTTGCCCTCCGGCAGTGCGCCGTTGTGATAGATCATGTAGGTCTTGCCCTTGAAATCGAACAGACCGCTGTGATTCGTATTCGAGGTGGCATTGCAGTCGAAGATCACATTACCGAATTTCCAGTCGCCCTTCAGCAGATCGGTACAGGTGGAATATGCCATCTGCTCACGCCAGCCGTGGGCATAGATCAGGTAATAATTTCCGTAATAGGTGCCATCCTCACGCTGACGTCTGTAGATCCACGGTGCTTCGGTGTACATCGTCAGTCCCTTGCCACGATAGAACACATCTCCATTCGTTCCTTCGCCGCCGAACGTGATCCTTCCATCGTCGTTCAGGTCTTTGACGCTGGTCATGTCATCATTCAGCTCGCAGATATAATACCGGCTGTTGCCCCATGCGAGATAGCGGTGCTCGACGCCGTTCTGATCGTTTTCGACCCAGACCGTCGGGTCGATATCGTCCCAGTTGCTTGACTGGTCATTCGTCAGCGTACCCTGCACGACCGGATGTCCGATGTCACGGAACGGTCCTGTCGGGGAATCCGCCACCGCCACACCGATAGACTGCTTGCCCTGTGCGGTTCTGTCCCACGAACAGAAATAGAGATAATATTTGCCATTGTGCTTCACGACCTGGCTTGCCCATGCGCTCTTGGCATCGCCCCAGGACACATCGCGCATATTCATCACAACGCCCTCGTATGTCCAGTTGACAAGGTCTTTCGTCGAGTAGCAGAGATACTCCGGAATGTTGTAAATGGCGTTCCCCACCTCCGCATTGGTGGAAATGTCATGTCCGGTATAGGCATAGACCGTGTCGCCGTCCACGAATGCTGCCGGATCACCGCCGTAATGATAGCGGTCGGTGTTCTTGGTGATATTGCCTGCAAACGGGTTTGTGTTCCGGGAGACGTTCAGCGAGATCGGACGGGGATCGCCGGCATAGCTGTCTGCTGCCGGATCGTCTGTGCGCTGTGTTATGAGATAATCGAGATTCGGGCCGCCGTCTGCGATCGCAGAAGTCATGCGGATGGTATTCTTGCCAGCCTGCAAGGGCAGTACGATGCTATGCTCCTGCCATGTCGTCCAGGCATCTGTTGTGGGGAAATCCTGCATCCAGTAGCCTTCCCCGTCATCGACCTCGATCTTCATTTGCCGATTCGCCGTGCTGCCGTTCGCCGTTCCGAACGTGCAGCGGTAATTGCCGTCCTCCTGCACAAAGACCGTCCACTCGATCAAGCTGCCGATCTCGTTGTCCAGATTGACATAGGCTTTTTCCCGGAAACCGGCGTTTTTATCCTCATGAACACCCTTGGTGATCTTCTGATCGATGGCATAGCTGAAGGTCATTTTCTTTGCAAAGGCAGGCATATATTCACCCGTGAGGAGGTATTTCTGAAGGGCAATGGCATCTGCCACACTGACTTTGCCGTCCGCATCGACATCGCCCCGGCGCAGCGCATTCCTGCCGAAGATCCCGTTTGTGAGCTGCCGCTTGACAAGGGCAAGATCAAATACATCGACCTCGCCGTCAAAATTGACATCACCGTAGTGAAACTCGTCCTGTGTTTCCGGCTCTGGAAGTGTCGGCGCAGTCGGCTCTGTTGCCGGCGGTTCCGCTGCCGGAGGCTCAGTCGGCTGCACAGCGGCGTCAGGCTTTTGCTTGAATTGTGTTGCAAAGAGTTCCGCAAGCTTCTCAGCACCCTGCCGGTTCGGATGCAGTGTATCGCCATTCATGTAAAGCTGTGTTATCCTGTCAGCACCGATGGAGATGCAGTGATCCTGCCAGAGCTTGAACAGGTCAACGATCTGCACCTTTTCCTGTGCAGCGACCTGTTCAAGTTCCCATGCATACCAGCGCTTTTCCAGAAGCGGCTTGCGCTGTGCATCACCATTGCGTCCCTGCTGCTTGACGAGAATGACATCCATGCCCTTTTTCTTGGCACGCCGTGTCATGTCAGTGATGATGCGCTGGTATTCATCACCCTTGTAGTACTTGGAATCGTTGATGCCGATGGAAATGATGTACACATCGCCCGGCTTGCCGTAATACTCGATCGGCGTGAACTGACCGCCCTCGGCGAATCCCTTGGCATACTGTCCGGAAGCCGCCATATTGCGGATGTTCCAGCCCTTGTCCACATAGTGGCCGAGCATCTGTCCCCAACCGCCCTGCACACTGGTGTTCAGCGGATAATAATTGCAGACAGTGGAGTCACCGCAGATCCAGACCGTCGGCGGAAGTGTCGGATCGGCGGTGACCATTTCGATCTCCAGAGCACTGATTGAGAATGTCGTACCATCCTTTCCGGCACCGGCACGGATGTTGAGATGACCGTCTGTCACGGGGATGAGGATTTCATCGACCGCATTGTTGCCGGTCATGTTCACGATCTGGATCATATTTTCCATATACACACTCGTGCGCGAGGTGTTGCCGAGCGTGACCTTGACACGGTAAAGTCCCTGCGGTACATCCACATTAAAGGTCGAAGTCCAGTCTGTGAACTGTACAGCATCCGACAGCTCATTCCTGCCGGATGCGCTGACATTCTTCACACCGCTTCCGGAAAAGCCGAAGCCCTTTGATTTGTTGTAGCCGTCCGATGCGCTCACGCTTGTCCAGCCGCTTTGTGCATTGCCACCGAGATCGAACCGGCGCACATCTGCTGCCGCCGCAGGCAGATGATAGGAAAATGCACCCGTCAGCGTGGTCAGGAACAGCAGTGCTGCCGTCAGGGAAACTGCTCTGCGTCGAATCGGCTTTGAATTGTGTTTTTTCATAAGATCCTCCTTTTGATTCAGATACTTGTGTTTCGGCACTTACTTATTATACAGTTCGTTTACTTTTGTTCTTAGTATACAGTATTATATTTCGTATTGCAATGCACTATCTCATCAAAATACTAACATTTTCGCTCATTTTCCGAATACGGATCACTGGTTGCAGCCTTTGCCAGATCATTGTTTTCGGAATGATGGAAAAAGTAAGTGAAATGATGAAATAAGTTATTGTGAAGCATTTTCCAATTTGTTATAATAAAACCATCGTATACAGAACCGACACAATTTCCAAACACGATCAAGGGGGAATTATGATGAAAAAACAGAGGATCACCGCCATGCTCCTCGCATTGGGGCTGACCGTCTCCGGTATGAGCAGTATGCTCACCAATGCTGCCGGGCGCAGGGTTTCTGTCCATGATCCGTCCATCATCAAGGATCACGGGACGTATTATGTATTCGGCTCGCACATCGAAGCTGCGCAGTCGAACAACCTCATCGACTGGGATCGTTTCTCGAATGGCTATGCACGCACGAACAATGTCGAGTTCGGCAATCTCTCCGAGAACCTCAAAAAAGCCTTCAACTGGGCTGGTGAGGATCTGGAGGACTGCGCAGGCGGCTTTGCAGTCTGGGCACCGGATGTCATCTGGAATCCGGATTTCCAGTGTCCGGATGGTTCAACCGGTGCATATGTGATGTACTTCTGCACCAGCTCCACTTACAAGCGCTCTGTTATCTGCTATGCGTGGTCAAAGAACATCAAGGGCGTGTACACCTTCGGTGATACGCTGATCTATTCCGGCTTTTTTGATAACGACAGCTACTTCACCAGTAACACCAAGCGTGTCAACCGCAAGTACACCACCACCAACATCGACGAGCTGATCGAAAAGGGCGAGGTCACCTATAACAACCAGTGGTTCTCCAACCACGACTTCAACAACAACCTGTTCCCGAATGCCATCGACCCGACCATTTACTACGGCACGGATGGCAGGATGTATATGACCTACGGCTCGTGGTCGGGCGGTATCTTCACGCTGGAGATCAACCCCAAGACCGGTCGTGTCATCCATCCCAAGACCGGAAAAACGTCTGACGGCAGAATGGTGGATAGCTACTTCGGTACCAAGATCGCCGGTGGTTATTTCAAATCCGGCGAGGGTCCGTTCATCGACTACAATGCGGAGACCGGCTACTACTATCTCTGGACGACCTACGGTGGCTTGACCTCGACCGGCGGCTATAATATGCGTGTGACCCGTTCCAGGTCGCCGCTCGGTCCCTTCGTGGATCCTGCCGGCAATCAGGCTGTTCTGAATCCGAATACCAATCTCGATTCTGTCGGACTCAAAGTCATGGGCAACTACAAGTTCTCCTCTCTCGACCGTGCGTACATGGCCTGCGGTCACAACTCCGTTCTGCGGGATGATGATGGGCAGTGGTATCTGTTCTATCATGCGAGATTTGACGACGGCGGCGAGGGGCATCAGGTGCGTGTGCATCAGATGTACTTCAATGCTGACGGCTGGCCGGTTGTCACACCGTTTGAATATGCCGGTGACAAGCTCTCCAAGGGCGGCTACAATGAAAGCGACATTGTCGGCAAGTACGAATATATCAATCATGGTAATGCGACCGACGGCAAAATTATCAATTACAGGAACATCAACCTGAATGCCGACGGCACCATCTCCGGCGATGCCAAGGGCACATGGAAGCAGGCAGCTTCCTCCGCGGAAGCGACGCTCGTCATTGACGGCAAGACCTACAAGGGTTATTTCTATGCCGGA
>JAFXOO010000380.1 GCA_017528675.1 Oscillospiraceae bacterium
AGTTCCAGCTTGCGCCGTGCCAGATACCGGTGCAGAACCAGACGAGTGCCAGACTCAGGTACATGTTGCGGATACCGAATACGGGAAGCGGCATGAGGTAATCACGGAAGAAGGTACCGAGAGAAATATGCCATCTCTGCCAGAATTCCTGAATATCCTTGCACAGATACGGGTGACGGAAGTTTTCATCGAAGTGGAAGCCGAAAACCCGGCCAAGGCCGATAGCCATATCGGAATAACCCGAAAAGTCGAAATAAATATACAGCGCATAGACAATAATGCCGTACCATGTGCCGCAGATGGTCAGATTCTCCGGCGTGCTGCCAAGGAACTGGTCAACGATACGGAACAACTGGTCAGCGAGCACGACCTTCTTGGCAAGACCGAGCACGAAGCGGCTCAAACCATAGCTGAGATCCTCAAGGGTCGTCTCACGGTTGTCAATCTCCGCAGCAATGGTGCTGTAGCGGACAATCGGGCCGGCGATAAGCTGCGGGAACAGGCTGATATACAGCAGCAGCTTGAGCGGATTCTTCTGCGGCTCCACGGTTTCCCAGTAGCAGTCCACGACATAGGACATAATCTGGAAGGTGTAGAAGCTGATGCCGATCATCTGGGCAATTTCCGGCACAGGGAAGTGCTGGCCGAAGATAGCGTTGATGTTCTCCACCAGGAAGCCGCTGTATTTGAATACGCCGATCATGCCGATATTGAAGATCAGGCTGATACCGAGCGCAATTTTCCGGACAACGGGATGCCCCTTTCCGGCGCCGAGGCCGCATATGTAATTGACCACTGCACTGAGCAGCAGATAGACAATTCTTGTCGGTTCGCCCCAGGCGTAAAACAGCAAAGAGAACAGGATCAGTACCATGTTCCGGTCGGATACCCGCTTGACAGCCGCATACGACAGCAGGCAGAGGGGCAGGAACAGGTACAGAAAGAGCAGACTGGAAAAGATCATGTATGATTCGCCTCTGTATTCATTTTATTCTACACATTTCGTACAAGTAAAAAATGCAGACCTTATAAACAGGCCGCCTCTTTATTGTACACCATTCTGAAATTTCTTTCAATAGTTTATGAAAAACTTCAAAAAAATCATCGCTTTGCACAAATTGCCTTTCCATAGTGTTTGATTCTTTTTGCGAGTGTTAAATGTTGAAAGCCGGAGCTTCTGGTAAGGCAGACAGCATCTCCCTGCCGGTTAGCAGGGAGACATTAAGCGGTTTGGTCAGATTTCGATTTCCAGTCCCACAGGGCAGTGATCGCTGCCGAGGATGGAAGGATAGATTTCGGCTGCCCGGATGCGGTCGGCAATCCGGTTGGACACCAGGAAATAGTCAATACGCCATCCGACGTTCTTTTCTCTGGCTCTGCCCATGTACGACCACCAGGAA
Source organism: Oscillospiraceae bacterium (assembly GCA_017528675.1). Classification (GTDB taxonomy): domain Bacteria; phylum Bacillota; class Clostridia; order Oscillospirales; family Ruminococcaceae; genus UBA3855. The sequence goes on from JAFXOO010000380.1 coordinate 1,401, forward strand.
TAGGCATCCCTTTGATCGGGATGAAGATAGCGGAAGGTATCTGTGAAACCTGCATCGAGCAGAGCGCCGAATTTTCCACGCTCCTCATCCGAGAAGCCGGCATTGCCGATATTGGCTTTGGCGTTCTTCAGGTCAATTTCCTGATGTGCCACATTCAGGTCACCGCAGAGAATGATGGGCTTTTCCTTGTCAAGCTTTGTGAGCAGGGCACGCAGATCGTCCTCCCACTGCATCCGGTAGTCAATCCGGGCGAGCCCCCGCTGCGCATTCGGCACATAGAGATTCACCAGCCGGAAGCTGCCGTAATCTGCGATAATGGCACGCCCTTCATCGGTGTGCCCGTCGAAATTGAAGACGACGCTCTCCGGGACGGTCTTCGTAAAGACCGCTGTCCCGGAGTAACCCTTTTTGACGGCGCTGTTGAAATACTGCGTATAGCCGTCAAAGCTCGTTGTGACCTGCTCAGGCTGCATTTTGGTTTCCTGGATGCAGAAAATGTCTGCATCAAAGCCCCGGAAGCTCTCCTCAAATCCCTTGGTGAGACACGCCCGGAAGCCGTTGACATTCCATGAGATCAGCTTCATAGCGCTTACCCCGCCGAATAGGTAGAGTGGTCCTCGTTCGCCACCTCGATATGCATTGTGAGCTCACGGCTCGGCTGGAGACAGAACACGACCTTGCCCTTCTTGTTCAGGAGTGCAATGCAGCGATGCGAATAGTCGATCTGCACTTCCTTGAATGCCCACTGCCGGACAATTGCTCCTTCTGCATCGGTGAGCGTGATGGTGTAGTCTTCGTAACTAAACATCGTTTATCTCCTTTCAGCTTTCCAGGAATACCTTGAACGCACGGTAAGCTGCCCATACATCGGTCTTGGCAACCAGCTCATAGGGCGCATGCATCGAGAGCACCGGTACGCCGACGTCGATTGTGTCAATGTCAAGGTTGGCAATATAGGCCGCCACTGTGCCGCCGCCGCCCATATCGACCTTGCCGAGCTCGCCGGTCTGCCAGATGACATTGCCGGCATCGAGGAGCTGGCGGATCTCACCGACAAATTCAGCCGAGGCATCCGAGGTGCCGGACTTGCCCCGTGCACCTGTGAACTTGGTCACGCAGACGCCGTGGTTGAGGTAGGCGCAGTTGTTCTTTTCGAGCACATCCGGGAAGGTGGGGTCAAAGCCTGCATTGACATCCGCAGACAGGCACTTGGAAGCGCTCATGACACGACGTCCGTTGGCGCCGAAGCACTCTGCCAGATCCATGAGGAAGTACTTGAGATAGGACGAACACAGGCCGGTATTGCCGTCACTGCCGGTTTCCTCCTTGTCGGTGAGGATGACAACGCTCGTATGCACCGGATTCACGGTGTCGAGCGATGCACGGAATGCCGGATAGGAGCACACTCTGTCATCGTGTCCGTAGGCACCGATCATGCTGCGGTCGAAGCCGACCTCTCTTGCCGGGAAGGCAGGCACAATCTCCAGCTCCGCAGAGAGGAAATCGTCCTCGGTGATGCCGTATTTTTCATGCAGGATTTCGAGCAGATGCAGCTTGACAAGCTCAGCGCTGTCGTCATCCCTGAACGGCATGGAGCCGATCACGATATTCAGTTCCTCACCCTTGATGCCAAGTGCAAGCGGGCGCTTCATCTGCTCGGTGGCAAGATGCGGAAGCAGGTCGGTGATATAGAAGACCGGGTCGCCGGCATCCTCACCGATGCGGACTGTGATCTTTTCGCCGTCGCTGCGGACGATTACTCCGTGCAGGGAAAGCGGGATGGCTGTCCACTGGTATTTCTTGATGCCGCCGTAGTAATGCGTCTTGAAATAGCCGATCTCGGACTGCTCATAAAGCGGATGCTGTTTCAGATCAAGACGGGGGGAGTCGATATGTGCTGCACAGAGCCGCACACCTTCGGTGATGGGGGCGGTGCCGATGGTCGCTAAAATCACGGCCTTGCCTCTGTTATTGAGATAGACCTTATCGCCGGCCGTCAGCTTCATGCCGGGTCTGAATGCCTGAAAGCCCTTTGCTTCAAGCTCTGCGGTAAAGAAATCGGTAGCTTCACGCTCGGTCTTGCACTGGTTCATAAAGGCAGTATAGCCTTTGCAGAACGCATCGCAGGCCTTCAGCTCCTTGGCATCCATACGCTGTGCTGCGTGCTCCTTCCGGGAAAACAGCTCCTCCTTCAGCGCCTTGGCGCTCTTGGCTTCCTTCTTTGCTTTTGTCATGAAAATAACCACCTTTCTATCTGTTTACGATAAATGAGCACAGACTGCTGCATAGTTCAGTTCCTCAAAACCGGGCATGATTACCAGAGTGCTCATTTATAGCTGTTTTAGTTACATTGTTGCTGCGTGTAATATGCCCGTATCTTGTCGGCAACCTCCTCCGAGAGGGCTCGGAGTGTCGCAAGATCGTCGTTGTTGCGGATTACATGATCCGACTGGTCGATGAAAAACTGCTCGGAAAGCTGTGCACTCATCCGGCGCAGTGCCTCCTCCTCGGTCAGACCGTCACGCTGCATGATGCGGCTGCACCGTATGGCGGGGTCGGCAATGACGGAGATGATCAGGTCGCAGAAATCCGATGCCCTGCTTTCAAAAAGCGTCGGAGCATCCAGCAGGACGAACCGTTCCCCCTCCGCACGGCAGCGGTTGATGCGGTCAAAGATCTCCTCCGTGATGAACGGATGACAAATGCTGTTGAGGCTTTCAAGTTTCTTCTTATCAGTAAAGGCGATGGCAGCAAGTGCTTTCCTGTTGAGGGTGTTGTCCGGGTTACGGATACTGTCACCGAAAAAATCGAACAGCTCCTCAAGACAGGGCTTACCCGGCTCCACCACCTCACGGCTGATGAGATCGGCGTCAATCTGGACAAAGCCCTGTCTGCCGAATACCTCAGCTACCGTGCTTTTGCCGGCACCGGTCTGGCCTGTCAGGCCTACGACAAGCATATCCTTTCCGCTCATAACGTAATCACCTCGAATCCAGCCGCACGCATGAGCCGGTTGTAAACGGAAAGATCCGCTCCGGTTTTCTGCGGCATGCGAACATAGACGATCCCGGCGCCGGCTTCGTCCAGCTCCCGGAAACGCCGAAAAAGATGATGTGCCTGTGCAGCGCCGTCGTCCCCGTAGCGCATAGAGGATACGCCGGGGATTTCCGGGTCGGCATCGAACAGCAGACACCAGGTATCCGTCTGTGCGTGTGCCTGCACATAGGCAGAGAATGCGTCAAAATCCGGTGCATCCACCGGCAGAATCTTCGCCTTTGGGGCGTAATGCTTGTATTCATACCAGGGGATGCCACCCTGGCATCAGGTGCGATTTGCTCGAAGATTGCTTTATCGACATATACCCGCCCGGCATAGGGAGTCAGATCCTCCGCTGAGATCAGTCCGGGGCGCAGGATATGAATGGTTTCGGCATCATCGAAGCAGATTACCGTGGATTCGACACCGACTTCACACTGACCGCCGTCGAGTACAGCGGCAATGCGCCCGTCCATATCGTCCATGACATGCCGGGCCGTGGTCGGGCTCGGCTTGCCGGAACGGTTGGCGGAGGGCGCAGCAATCGGACAGCCGGATGCTGTAATCAGCGCCCGAGCAACGGGGTGGGACGGCATCCGGATGCCCACCGTATCCAGCCCGCCGGAGGTGACCTCCGGGATGACCGGCTGCTTCGGGAGCACCATTGTCAGAGGGCCGGGCCAGAAGGCTTTGCTCAGCCGCAGGGCAATTTCCGGTATCTCGGCTGCAATCTCCGGCAGCATTGCCATATCTGCTATATGGACGATCAGCGGGTTGTCCGCAGGTCGCCCCTTGGCGGCAAATACCGCACGCACGCTGTCTGCGAGACGTGCATCGGCGCCGAGTCCGTAGACGGTCTCGGTCGGGAATGCCACAAGTTCCCCTGCACGAAGCAGTGCAGCCGCCTCGGCAATATCCTCTTTTGTATCATGCAGCAGTCTGGTCATGTCTGCTCCTGTCCTGCGAGCTTTGCGGCCTGGTCGGCGGTCGCAAGCGCATCAAATATCTCATCGAGATCACCGTTCATGATTGCTTCGAGCCTGTACAGCGTCAGGCCGATGCGGTGATCGGTCATGCGTCCCTGCGGAAAATTATAGGTGCGGATGCGTTCGGAGCGGTCACCCGAACCGACCTGGAGCTTGCGCTCCGATGCGATCTTGTCGTTCTGCTCCTGCTGCATGGCTTCATAGAGCCTTGCACGAAGCACCTTCATGGCCTTATCCTTATTCTTATGCTGGCTGCGCTCGTCCTGACACTCCACAACCACCCCGGTCGGGAGGTGCGTGATGCGCACGGCAGATTCTGTCTTGTTGATATGCTGCCCGCCGGCGCCGCTTGAACGGAATACGTCAATCTTGAGGTCAGCCGGGTTGATTTCAAGCTCCACCTCATCGGCCTCCGGGAGTACGGCCACGGTCACGGCTGAGGTTTGGATACGCCCCTGGGATTCTGTTTCCGGTACACGCTGTACACGGTGTACGCCGCTTTCGTATTTCAGACGGGAATAAGCACCCTCGCCCTCCACAGAGAAGCTGATTTCCTTGAAACCGCCGAGCTCTGTCGGGGATGCGCTGAGCACTTCCAGCTTCCAGCGGTGTGCCTCGGCGTACATGCTGTACATCCGATAGACGGAATTGGCAAAGAGTGAAGCCTCCTCGCCCCCGACGCCGCTGCGGATTTCGATGATGACACTCTTGTCGTCGTTGGGGTCCTTCGGGAGGAGGAGAATCTTGAGTGCCTGCTCCTGCTCATCAATGACGGCCTTTGCCTCCTCAAGCTGCTGCTGCGCCATTTCCCGCAGTTCCGCATCTGCTTCACCGGAATCGAGCAGCTCCCGTGCTTCTTCGATTTCCTCACGGGTAGTCTTATAGGCCCGGAATGCCTCGATGATGGGCGTGAGGTTCTTATATTCCTTCATCAGCGCCGTATATTGCGCACGGTCACTGATGACTGCCGGGTCGGAAAGCTGTTCACTGATTTCCTCGTAATGCAGCTCCATCGTCAGCAGCTTTTCAAACATACTCATTCACCGTCCTGATGTGTGATCTTCTTGATATGCTTCTCGATTTTCAGCCGTGGTATCATAAATTCACGCCCACAGCCCTTGCAGCGCAGGCGGAAATCCATACCGGTTCGCAGGACAAGCATTTCTTTTGCACCGCAGGGGTGCTGTTTTTTCATCTGCAATACATCTCCGACTCGTACATCCATTGTGCAGCACTCCTTCCGGCGTTTTTTGTCTACTGAAGACAACTAAATATATTATACCGCATTTCATGGGAAAAGGCAACTGCCTGATTGCAAATTTTTGTGATTTGTTGAATAATCATAAAATTTTATCCCATAACCTATGCAAGGCGACAGCCTGTAACCGGAAAGGAGAAATGAACTATGGAATTACGCAGAGTGACAGGAGTGTTTGAATCTGAGGAGCTGGCTGACCTTGCAGCGGGACGGATCCGCAGGCGTGTGCGGGGGATTCGGCGTATTACTGTACATCCGCACGGCAGATCCGTGCCGCCGGCAAGGGGCAGGGTACGTTTCACCATGCTTCCGGCGAATCTGCGCATGATGAACTATGCAACAGATGTACTGTATTCTGAAATTGCTGAGAGCAGTACACCCGAACCGCTCCAGCGCCGTTGTGCAGAGCTGACTGTCATCTGTAATGACGAAGCAGAACACGAGGTTTCTGCGGTAATGCTGGCCCTTGGTGCTTACGGAATGCAACGCCGTGACGTCAAAATTGACAAATAAGTGCAATTTCACGCAAAATCTGTCCAATATCTATCAGAAATGACATGAAATATTCTTGACAAAACCATCGAAAAGTGGTATGATAGAAAATGAAATCTGAAAATCGTCCTTAGCTTTCACTCCGAATATTCCGGATAGCTGGCTCATAGGATTGAAACGGCTCCCGGGTTGCTGTGTAAGCCATACCGCAGGGATGACCGAAATTATGATTCGGAGGTCGAAAGCATGAATACACATTCTTACAGGCCCGAAGGTGATTTGCTGAACACGCCGGAAAACCACGAAGCACTTTCTTCCATGTACTCGCTGGAGCAGGCACGGCTGACCGGACAGATTCTTGAAGCAAGAGTCACAGTCTGTGACAGCAGTCATAATCTGTGGGTGGACCTGCCCTGCATGCGGGGTATGATTCCCCGGACCGAGGGTGCTATCGGCATTGCAGAGGGAGATGTGCGGGATATTGCCCTGATTGCAAGGGTAGGAAAGCCTGTTTGCTTTCAGGTGCTGCGGATAGAAAAGGATGCTGATGGCCACCCGCTGGCGGTATTGTCCCGGCGCATGGTGCAGGAGCGCTGTCAGGCGGAGTATCTTTCTGCGCTCCGCCCCGGCGATGTCATTCCGGCAACGGTGACGCATCTTGAGCCGTTTGGCGCATTTGTGGACATCGGCTGCGGCGTGGCATCTATGGTGCCGATTGATACAATCTCCGTTTCCCG
>JAFXOO010000381.1 GCA_017528675.1 Oscillospiraceae bacterium
ACCGGCATACTGGAGCTGCCCTGTCCCTGCTTCGTGCGGCCGCAGTTCTTGAAGATGGAACCGTCCTCGGCATAGGAGCCCAGGTAGGGCGGCTTGCCCCAGTCGCAGATGACATTGCCCTTGGTGGAGGCTCCGTCATAGTAGCAATTCTCTGCATAGATATCGCACGCCGTATAGACCGTGTAGCCCATGCTGAAATTGTAAACATAGTTGTTCAGGCTGTGGAAATAGCCGTAGCGGCAGAGCGCCGGTGCGCGGGTGACGGTGTCCTTGTAGAAATTGTTCGCCAGCGTCACGCAGGGCATGCCGTTGTACTGCTTGTAGGTCTCCTCATCATCGGTCGGATAACCGAGCAGCACGCCGTATTCATGGTAGCCAAAGCGGCAGGAGGAAATTGTGATGAAATCTGCCGTTCCCTTGAAGTTGAGCAGCTTGTCCCAGTCATCCGACTTGAGGGACGAGGTCTCGATCTTGGCATGACCCTGCATGTAGCAATGGTCGATCCAGAAGTTCCAGCCATAGGCGAATTCCCAGATATTGTCCGTGTTCAGCTCTGTATCATGCGTGCAGTCGATATTTCGGAGAATGACATTATACGCCGGGCCGTATTGCTCGTTATACGTCCGGAAATAGACGTTGTAGAGCTGGTTGGCACCATAGCTGCCGATGACGGTCTTGTTCGGCTGGAGATAGATGTAATTGTCACGGCAGTAGTAGCGCTTACCGCCGTCATGTCCGGTCGAGATCTCGTAATTGCTGCTGCCGGTCTTGCCGGAGATCTTGCTCTTGATGACGATGGTCAGCGGCTCTTTGGAGGCGCAGGCGTTCTTCAGCTCATCGAAGGTGGAGACTTCCACAGTTTTGCCGAGCATACCGCCGATCGTGGATGCCTTGTTGTCGCCCTTGGGGGTCTTGCAGTAGCCGGCAAAGCCCTGCAGACCGGCGGCATTCAGCAGCCATTTCTGCGCACTGAGATCGGCATACTTCGAGAGCCGGATCTTGTCCTCGCCGAAGTAGGTCAGTGCCATATTGCTGTCGGCGCAGTTTGTGATCTTGTAGTAGAGGTCATTGCCCTGCTTGTCCTTTTGCACGGACGTGACATACCAGAGCTGTGCCTTCTCGTTTGTCTGACCGTAGATGACCACATCTGTGCCCTCATCCGTGGAGTACAGCATCGGCGTGAGCAGCCGGCCGGAGCCCTGGTTGACGATGCGGAAATAGCTGCCATTCCCGTCCGCACCGGCATAATCAAACCGCCAGCACTCGTTCATCCCGCCGTTGGTCGGCCAGGTGTTGACGGGCGATGTGTCCTTTGTCCCGGTGATGTTGAGATTGCGGGAGTTGTCGTAGATCGAGATACGGGCAAGGACTGCCGGATAATCCACGCCTGCCGCCTTGACGGTCACTGCCGTGAAACCGACCACAACGATGCTCAGGAGCATCACAAGAGCCGCAAACAGCCATCCCAGCTGTCTGCATCGTTTCTGTAACTGCTTGTTCTTCATCTTCAGACCTCCGTTTCGCACCGCCCTACCCCTGGGCGGTGCTGCTTGTCAATGGGCGAATCGCTGTATCATGCACAAGCTTCGTTCTTTTCTTGATTTAATGATAGCATGAATATCGTTCTATAGCAATGATGTTTTGCGTACTTTTTGTGATAAAAAGCAGACTTTCTGTTCTCTTGCTTTTATTATACATCCTCCCGGCTTTTTTGCCTATGGGAGGATGTATCGGATCTGCGACATTATTTGCCCGCAGCCGGAAAAGATATGTGATTTTGTGTTGCTTTTTTCTGAGAGGTATGCTATAAT
>JAFXOO010000382.1 GCA_017528675.1 Oscillospiraceae bacterium
CCCCCGCAAATTCCAATTTAGCGCAGAACCTATTCGACCTTTGCGCCGTAAGGCGCATTGGGAGAACCCTGCCAGCGGGGGCTCCCCCGCAAATTCCGATTTAGCGCAGAACCTATTCGACCTTTGTGCCGTAAGGCGCATTGGGAGAATCCTGCCAGCGGGGGCTCCCCCGCAGATTCCGATTTGTGCGAGCATTCCCGCATATTGATTTTATTACCTATTATACCACAATCAGCCCTGCTTTTCAATCCACAATACGAAAAAACGGGAGCAACCGCCTGCTTGAACCACACCTGCGCCCCATTCCAGAAGGCAGTTTTCGTAATTTTCTTTCCTCATGTGTCAAATTTTTGGATGGATACGCTCAAAAAAGTCATATTTTATATAATCTGTGCCAGATTTTAGATTGATTCAGAACTACAAACGGTATATAATAAGCTCAGTAATACAGCTTCGGGCTTGTTTGCAGCAGCGCAGCTATCGTGCAGGTTGCGGCTGTCCACAGAAACGAGAAAAATGCACACAACTACACAGGGGGTTGATTTTATGAAAACACAGGCGATGAAACGGGCGCTGGCAGCATTTCTGGCAGCCGCGGCGGTTGTGACTACCTTCGGCACAGGCAGTATCCAGTACGCCGGTACCGTTCCGGGTACACTCAGCATCACAGCCGATGCGGCAAGCACAGCATCCGTTACCGTGACTGCTTCCGCAGGCTATGCCGAGGGTGCTTATGCCGAATGGCAGGCCGTTACGGGCGCATCCGGCTACAATGTCTATGCCGATGGCAACCAGATCGACAGCATGCTCATCCGTCAGTATCCGGGCTGTTTCCGTGCAGACGCAGTCGGCCTGAAAGCTGGCAGCCACACGCTGAAAATTGTTCCCGTAATCGGCGGCAAGGAGGATACCTCCAAGGCCGGTGAGACACAGGTAACAACCATTGCACATGACCGCAGCGGCTTCGGCTGGGTCAAGGGTACTTCTTCCGGTGCCTACAACGAAGACGGCACTCTGAAAAGCAATGCGACGGTAGTCTATGTCACAAATGCGACCAAGGACAGCGTCAAAGCAACACTGCCGGACAAGAAGGGAAATTCCACGACCGTCACCGGTCTCCAGAATATCCTGACGAATCTCAAGAGCAACACCAGCGCCGGGCCGGTCTGCATCCGCCTGATCGGCAACATCACCGATCCGTCCACATTGACGAGCGGCGACCTTTATGTCGATACTGTGACCTGCGGACTGACCATCGAGGGCATCGGTACGGATACGACCTTCAACGGCTTCGGACTTGTCATCAAGAAGTGCTCCAACGTGGAGGTCAGAAACATCGGCTTCATGAACTGCAATTCCAATGAGGGCGATGATGTCAGCCTCCCGGCAGGCAACGATCATGTCTGGGTTCACCACTGCGACATGTTCTACGGCGATGCAGGCTCCGATGCTGACCAGGCAAAGGGTGACGGTGCACTCGACACCAAAACCTCGACCTATATCACCCATTCCTATAATCATTTCTGGGACTGCGGCAAGTGCAATCTCCAGGGCATGAAGTCTGAAACAACCGATAATTACATCACTTATCACCACAACTGGTACGACCATTCCGATTCCCGTCATCCGAGAATTCGCACCTGCTCCGTGCATATCTATAACAACTACTTTGACGGCAACGCCAAGTACGGCGTCGGCATGACCATGGGCGGCTCAGCATTTGTCGAGAACAATTATTTCCGCAACTGCAAGTATCCGATGCTCATTTCCGAGCAGGGCTCCGATGTGGGAACCGGCGGCACATTCTCCGGAGAGGACGGCGGCATCATCAAGGCATTCGGCAACTACATGACCGGCAGTCTCCAGAAAGCCTATGTCACCTACCAGCAGAACAGCAGCGATTTCGACGCTTATGAGGCAGCCTCCCGCACCGAACAGGTACCCTCCTCCGTCAAGGCCAAGAAGGGCGGCACGGCATATAACAATTTCGACACCTCCTCTGTGATGTATACCTACACCGCACAGTCTGCTGAGGACGCCATGAAGACGGTCACTGCCAATGCAGGCCGTGTACAGGGCGGCGATTTCAAGTGGAGCTTTGACAATGCCGTCGATGACGAAAGCTATGCCGTAAACGCAAAGCTCAAATCCGCACTCCAGTCCTACAAGGATCAGATCGTGGCGATCGGCTCCGGCTTTGGCGATTCCACTGTGGCACCGCAGCCGACGGAAGCCCAGGTGCAGCCCACAGATGCCCCTGCACAGCCCGCAACCCAGCCCGCACAGACACCGGTCTCCGCATCGGCGTATGTCCATAATTTCACCGAGAACGGCACTTCAAGCAGCTTCTACACCATCTCCGGCAATCTTTCCACC
>JAFXOO010000383.1 GCA_017528675.1 Oscillospiraceae bacterium
CCTTCATGGCATCAAGATAGCCACGGACAATCTCCTCGTTGACACGGATATCGGCCTTTTTGCCCTCTACGAGGGTGACCGAAACTGCGATTTCTGCCTTGCCCCGGGAAACCCGGGTTTTCATGAGGGCCTTCAGATCCTCCTCAAGGTAGGTATAATTGCGGCCGATGCGGACATTCTGCTCAAGATAGCGGGAATTGACGGACTTGATCTCCACCAGGATATCACGGCCGCCGATCTGCGCCTGCGCCCTTCCGTAGCCTGTCATGCTCTTCAACAATCTGACACCGCTCCTTTACTTTAAAATAGGGATAAGGGAATCTGCCACAGATACAGCCGGGATTTCCGGTTGTATCCAACTTCTGTGCATAGTCTATCCAATTATAATAGTATACCACATCCGGCGTAAAAAATCAAGCCCATCCGGCACTTTTTCCGGAATATTTTTTATACTTCCGGGAATACTTTCACAAACGCATGAAAGGAGGTTATGTGTGTGGAAAAGAGACCTGTACTGCCGGTGCCGGAGGAGGAGCCTTCCCTGCCGGAGGAGACAATGTTCACCGGGGCTGCCGCTGAAATGACCGGGCTGATTCCCTCCGGGCGGCCAGACCGGGCGGAGCGTGACAGCTATCAGGATGTGCTGCCGTGGCTGCCGCCTCATCCGGCGACTTCGATATGACACCTGCGGCAAAGCCCCGTGCCATACGGCATCAGGGGCTTTTGCTGCGGCCTGTGAAGGCGGGGTTTTCGGTGAATTGACCCAGAAACCCGTCCGCAGAGAACCGAATTTTGCCAAATGGCGAAAATGTCTGAAAAAAGCTGAATACCCCTTGACAAATTCTCTGTAATATGGTAAAATAGTATCGCCGCATGTGTTGGGCAAAGTGAAAAGTGCGGAATTCCGCCGCCTCACACAGCGAGTTTAGAAAAAGGCAGGTGCCAGAAACATGTACGCAGTAATTGAGACAGGCGGCAAGCAGGTTCGTGTTCAGGAGGGTGACGTTGTTTTCATCGAAAAGCTGAACGTTGAAGCTGATGAGACCGTAAGCTTCGACAAGGTCGTTGCTGTCGGCGCTGAGAGCGGTATCAAGGTAGGTACTCCTTATGTTGAGGGTGCAACCGTATCCGCAAAGGTCCTCAAGAACGGCAAGGGCAAGAAGATCGCTGTCTTCACCTACAAGCCGAAGAAGGGCAAGAAGCGTGCGATGGGTCACAGACAGCCCTACACACAGGTACAGATCGAGTCCATCAACGCATAATGTACCATGATCCGTGCTGTTTTTGAACGTAAAAACGGCAGGCTCTGCGGTGTGACCATTACGGGACATGCAGAGTATGCTGATCCCGGCGAGGATATCGTCTGCGCAGCCGTTTCCTCTGCTGTCCAGTATGCCACGATTCTGATTACCGAATCGTTCGGAGAAAAGGACAGGGAAACGCAGCGGAAGAATCTGATCGCCGTGCGCCTGACACATCCGGAGCAGGGGCAGAGTGCGCTTGTTCTGGACGGGCTGTATCAGCATCTACAGTTTCTCTCGGAGGATTATCCGGGAACCATCGAAATCGACTTTACGGAGGTGTAAACAATGCTTAGAATCAGTATGCAGTTTTTTGCACATAAGAAAGGTATGGGTTCCACCAAGAACGGCCGTGACTCTGAATCCAAGAGACTCGGTGTGAAGCGTGCTGACGGTCAGTTCGTAACTGCCGGCAACATCATCGTTCGTCAGCGTGGCACACACATCCATCCGGGCACAGGTGTTGGCATCGGCTCTGATGATACGCTGTTCGCAACAGTTGACGGCAGAGTCAAGTTCGAGCGCTGGGGCCGTGACCGCAAGAAGGTCAGCGTTTACGCAGACTAAAGATTTGTGCAGCAATCCCGGGCTGATCGGTGGAGAAGCCCGGGATTTTTTCAAGTTGCCTGAAAGGAGAGTGGCATCCGATGTTTGTAGATAAGGCGAAAATTCGTATCAAAGCCGGGAACGGCGGCGACGGTGCCGTTTCCTTCCATCGTGAAAAATATGTAGCAGCCGGGGGGCCGGACGGCGGCGACGGCGGTATGGGCGGCAATGTCGTGTTCGTGGTCGATGACGGCATGTCCTCACTCATCGACTTCCGCTATAAGCGCAAATTCGTCGCAGAAAACGGCGAAAACGGCGGCTCCAAACGCTGCACCGGCAAGAGTGCGCCTGACCTTGTCATCAAGGTTCCGAGGGGCACACTGATCCGGGAGGCAGAGACCGGCCGCATCATGGCGGATATGTCGGATGATGCGCCGCACATCCTTGCCCACGGCGGCAGAGGCGGCAAGGGCAACCAGCATTTTGCCACATCCACCCGCCAGATTCCCCGCTTTGCAAAGCCCGGTTTCCCCGGCGAGAGCTTTGAAATCTCGATGGAGCTCAAGCTCCTGGCTGATGTAGGGCTGGTCGGCTTCCCGAATGTCGGGAAATCGACGCTGATTTCTGTAGTCAGCGCTGCCAGGCCCAAGATTGCCAACTATCACTTTACGACGCTTACACCTGTTCTGGGTGTTGTGCGGCTCGATGCAGAGCGTTCCTTCGTGATGGCGGATATTCCCGGCCTGATCGAGGGCGCAAGTGAAGGCGTTGGCCTCGGACACGAGTTTCTGCGCCATGTGGAGCGCTGCCGGCTGATCGTGCATGTGCTTGATGTTTCCGGCGTGGAAGGGCGTGATCCGATTGAGGATTTCGAGAAGATCAACCGTGAACTCGCCAATTTCAGCGAAGCGCTTGCCGGCTGCCCCCAGATCATTGCCGCCAACAAATCCGACATGGCGACAGAGGAACAGATCGCAAGGCTCCGTGATTACATCGAGGGCAAGGGGCTTCCCTTCTTCACCATTTCCGCCGCAACCACTGCCGGAACCGCTGAACTGATGGATGCCGTCTGCGAAAAGCTCGCAGAGCTGCCGCCGGTCAAGGTCTATGAGGCACAGCCTGTCTCGCAGGAGGACTGGATCCGCAAGGTATCCAACCGCCAGGAATTCGAGGTTGAGGTCGAGGACGGCGTGTACTATGTCTATGCTGTGTGGCTTGAGCCGATCCTGCGGACAGTGAACATGGAGGACTACTCCTCCTTGCAGTATTTCCAGCGGGTGCTGCGTTCAAGCGGCATCATCGACAAGCTTGAGGAAATGGGCATTGAGGAAGGCGACACAGTCAACATCTTTGGCTTTGAATTTGACTTCATCAGGTGACGCCATGGCTAAACTGACAGAAGCAGAGGCAAAGCAATACAGCCCGCTGACGCTTGCTTTTTTAGGCGACAGCGTATATGAAGTCCTCGTGCGTGAGGCAATGCTCCGTGAAGCAAATACGCCTGTGAGGAAGCTGCATTCTGCCAAAATCCGTCTGGTATGTGCCGGATTTCAGGCGAAGGCTGCCGATCTGCTGGATTCGGTACTGACCGAAAATGAGCTGGCAGTCTATCACCGGGGCCGAAATGCAGGCGGTACCCCCTCCAAGAATGCCGATCCTTACGACTACTGCAAGGCTACCGGCTTTGAGGCGGTGTTCGGCTATTTGCAGCTCATGGAACAGACGGAGCGTATTCAGATGCTGTTCGGGATAGTCTGGGAACATCGGGAATCGTTGCTGAACCAGGACAGTCATTAGGGAACGCTATCAAACTGTTTATATCCAGTAAGGAGTGAAGTACCATGTCAGGACATTCAAAATGGAATAATATCAAGCGCAAAAAGGAAGCGACAGATGCGGTCAAGGCCAAAATCTTCACCAAGATCGGCCGTGAGATGATCGTTGTCATCAAGGAGGGCGGCCCCGATCCGAACAATAACGCCAAGCTGCGTGATCTGATCGCAAAGGCAAAGTCCAACAATGTGCCGAATGATAATATCGAGCGCCTCATCAAGAAGGCTTCCGGTGAAGGCAGCAAAGCAAACTACGAATCGCTTGTCTATGAGGGCTACGGTCCGAGCGGTGTGGCAGTCATCGTGGAATGCCTGACGGATAACAAGAACCGCACTGCCGGTGATATCCGTCATTATTTCGACAAATTCGGCGGCAATCTCGGTACAACCGGCTGCGTATCCTTTATGTTCAGCGACAAGGGCATTGTCGTTGTAGAGAACAACGGCATGGACGAGGATGCTGCAATGGAGCTCTGCTTTGAGTGCGGCGGTGATGACCTCACCGTGGAGGAGGACGCCATCACGATGGAATGCGATCCCACGCAGGTACATGCAATGCGTGAGGCACTTGAGGCAAAGGGGCTGACGGTTCTGTCCGCAGAAGCCGAGAAAATCCCCTCGACCTATACCACGCTTGAGGATCCGGACGATGTAAAAAAGATGCAGAATCTCCTTGATCATCTTGAGGAGAATGATGATGTGCAAAATGTATTCCACAACTGGGATATGCCCGACGAAGACTAAGTGACGACAGGAGGAATGACATCATGCGCAGCACAGGGATTTTTCGCAGAATAGACGCTCTTGGCAGATTTGTTCTGCCTAAAGAACTCCGTAAGAGCCTTGACATCAATCAGAACGATTATCTCCAGATTTTCCTGGAGGGGGACACCATCATCCTGAAGAAAAGCCAGGCAAGCTGCTCTCTCTGCGGCAATCCGGACGATCTGAAGGATTTCCACGACAAGAAGGTCTGCCTCAAATGCATCCGTGAACTGGCAAATCAAAAGTAATCGTCACCCCCTCCCATCCGGGAGGGGGTCAGTTTGTGAATATAGTCTGTTTCTGTCGCCTGAAGGCGGCTGGGAAAAGCCGGAATAAAGCCGAATAGGGAATCAATGCCAACAACTTAAGCTTTTTTGTCGGCTTGCGCCGACTCAGGAGGGGCTGAGCTTTGCATAAGCGATCAGCACCAAATCAAAGATTTGGGCTGCCTGCTTATCGCCCCTCCTAAACCACCCTCGGCATAAGCAGACAGCCAGCGAGCCTGCGAGCG
>JAFXOO010000384.1 GCA_017528675.1 Oscillospiraceae bacterium
AGGGCGTCGCCGGTGCCTTCGATGAGAGCGGTCTCGGCGCCATCGTGAACTCCTCCCGTGCGATTATGTGTGCTTACCAGAAGGAAGGCTGCGATCCGAGAGAGTTTGCACAGGCTGCAAGACGGGAAGCCATCCGTATGCGTGATGACATTACGGCGCATATCCATATCAAGTAATGACAGAGCAGAGAGACACTGCTCACAAACAGACACAGCTTTCAGATCAGAAAGGATGTAAGGTGAATGGCACTTATCAAAGACAGCAGTCCGGCGTGGCTTGTTCTTGCGGACGGACAGGTGTTCCGGGGAAAGAGCTTCGGCGTGAAGGGAACCGTCGTCGGTGAAGTCGTGTTCACAACCGGCATGACCGGCTATCAGGAGACCCTGACAGACCCCAGCTACTACGGTCAGATTGTGACCCAGACGTTTCCCCTGATCGGTAACTACGGTGTGAATTCGCAGGACTTCGAGTCTACCCAATCGTATGTTTCCGGCTATATTGTGCGGGAGTGGTGTAATGCACCCTCAAATTTCCGTTCCGAGGACAGCATTGACCACTTCCTGAAGCGGCATAACATCATCGGCCTCTGGGGGATTGATACACGCCGTTTGACACGTTCTCTGCGTGAAGCGGGTGTTATGAACGGTGCCATCACAACCGAGGATCCGGCGCAGAATATGGAAGCGCTGCTTACAAAGATCCATGCCTATACAGTCGCAGAGGCGGTTGCCTCTGTTACGGGCACAGAGATACATACCTACACGCCGGAAGATGTGAAGTATCGTGTCGTACTTCTCGATTTTGGCTATAAGCGCTACATCCGCAAGTCCCTCATGAACCGTGGCTGTGAGGTGATCGTCGTCCCTGCCGGAACCACCGCTGACAAGGTGGCAGAGCTTCATCCGGACGGCATCATGCTCTCGAACGGGCCCGGAGACCCTGCGGAAAACACCCGGATTATCGAAAACCTGCGGGAGATTGCAAAGCTCGGTATCCCGATGTTCGGCATTTGTCTCGGCCATCAGCTTATGGCACTGGCGATGGGCGCAAAGACCGAGAAGCTGAAATATGGTCACAGAGGCGCCAACCAGCCTGTGATTGATCTCCTGAGCGGTAAGACCTACGTCACTTCCCAGAACCACGGCTATGCAGTTGTGGGCGATAGTCTTGATGCAACAGTCGGCACCGTTTCGCACATCAATGCGAATGACAAGACCTGTGAAGGCATCCGTTACACGGCTGTCAACTGCTTCACTGTGCAGTTCCATCCTGAGGCACACGGCGGTCCGCTTGATACAGCCTATTTATTTGACGAATTCACCAGCCGTATGGATACTTACAAGGAGGGAAAGTAAATGCCGCTGCGCAGTGATATCAAGAAAGTTCTGGTTATTGGTTCCGGCCCGATCGTGATTGGTCAGGCAGCAGAGTTCGACTATGCTGGTGCACAGGCATGCCGTGCGCTCAAGCAGGAGGGACTTGAAGTCGTACTTATCAACTCCAATCCTGCCACCATCATGACAGATAAGGCGATGGCGGATCACATCTATATCGAACCGCTCACGCTCGATACCGTCAAGCGTGTCATTGAGCTGGAAAAGCCGGATAGCGTGCTTTCTACGCTTGGTGGCCAGACCGGCCTGACGCTTTCGATGCAGCTTGCTGCGGAGGGGTTTCTTGACAGCCACCATGTCAAGCTCCTTGGCGCCAATCCGGAGACCATCCATAAGGCAGAGGACCGTCAGGCATTCAAGGATACGATGGAGAAGATCGGTGAGCCCTGCATTCCCTCAAAGGTCGTGGAAACGGTTGAGGATGCGGTTGATTTTGCAGATGTCATCAGCTATCCCGTGATTGTGCGACCTGCATTCACGCTTGGCGGAACAGGCGGCGGTATTGCCAATAACGAAGAAGAACTGCGGGATATCGCCACGAACGGACTGCGTCTGTCACCTATCACACAGGTGTTGATTGAGAAATGCATCTCCGGCTGGAAGGAGATCGAGTTCGAGGTGATCCGGGATTCCAAGGGGAATGTCATTACTGTCTGCTCGATGGAGAATTTCGACCCGGTCGGTGTGCATACCGGCGACTCTATCGTCATTGCACCGGCTGTGACGCTCTCTGACAGAGAATACCAGATGCTCCGCACGGCATCTCTCAACATCATTTCGGAGCTGAAGGTCGAGGGCGGGTGCAACTGCCAGTTTGCACTGCATCCCGAAAGTATGGAATATGCTGTCATTGAAGTCAATCCGAGAGTGTCCCGTTCGTCGGCACTCGCCTCCAAGGCAACGGGCTATCCGATCGCCAAAGTGGCAACCCGCATCGCCATCGGCTACACGCTTGATGAGATTATCAACGCTGTCACCGGCAAGACCTATGCCTGCTTTGAGCCGGCGCTGGATTATGTTGTCATCAAGTTCCCGAAGTGGGCGTTTGACAAGTTTGTCTATGCAAAGCGTACCCTCGGCACGCAGATGAAGGCAACCGGCGAAGTTATGGCAATCGGCACGAGCTTTGAGCAGGCAATGATGAAAGCTGTCCGCTCAACAGAACTCGGTGTGGATTCCATGAATATGAAGAAATTTGAGGAAATGTCCGTTGAGGAGCTCCTTGGACATCTGAAAAAAGGCGTGGAGGACGAACGCTCCTTTGAGGTATTCGCACTGTTGAAAAAAGGCGTATCCATTGAGAAGATCCACGAGATCACGCTGATTGACGAGTGGTTTCTCGACAAGCTCCTGAATCTTGTGGAGCTGGAGCAGTGGCTTGCAGAGGGCGAGCTGACAGAGGAGAAATACCTGACCGCCAAGCAGTACGGCTATCTCGACAGCACGATCGAGCGTATGTCCGGTCAGAAGTGTCCGACACACAGAAATGCCGTCTATAAGATGGTGGATACCTGTGCAGGCGAATTCAAGGCAGAAACACCGTACTTCTACTCGACTTATGACGAGGAAAATGAAGCCCGGCAGTTCATTGACCGTACAGCTTCCGGCAAGAAAAGGTCATTGTATTCGGCTCCGGCCCGATTCGTATCGGCCAGGGTATCGAGTTTGATTACTGCTCGGTGCACTGTGTCTGGACGCTGAAGGAGCTGGGCTATGAGGCGGTGATCTGCAAC
>JAFXOO010000385.1 GCA_017528675.1 Oscillospiraceae bacterium
CGCTCACCGGTGCGCCGGCACCAGAAAAAGGACTTTATCGACAAGCCGATTCAAGCTATTTCAATAGCTCGATGAGAAATGCGTATGAAAATGAGAATCATTCCCGGAATTGCCCAAATTCCGGGAATTTTTTGCATTTTCCTATTGACAATCCCTGCGGAATGTGCTATAATACAATTGAACAATCATTCAAATGTTCAATTGAAAGGAGTACTTTCCATGAAAGCTGTTTATACCGTTGAAAACCTGGACTGCCCGAACTGCGCTGCTAAAATTGAGGCGGCTATCCAGCGGCTTGAGGGTGTGGAGGCGGCGAGCCTGTCCTATGCAACAGGGCAGCTTCATATCACCGCCGCACGCCTTGAGGGGCTGCTCGAACGCATTCAGGCGGCATCCGATGCCATCGAGGAGGGGGTGATCTTCTCGGAGCACAAGAAGGCGCATGCCAGGCGTTTTGTCTACCGCTTCGAGAACATCGACTGCCCGAACTGCGCTGCTAAAATCGAGGCAGCCATCGGCAGGCTGGACTGTGTGGAATCGGTGAGCCTGTCCTATGCAACGGGGACACTGCATGTGCTGGCGCATTCCGAGGAGGGCTTGCTTGAAGCCATTCAGGGCGCAGCGGACAGTGTGGAGGAGGGCGTGATCTTCACCCCGAAGCACCATGCACATCATCATGAGCATGAACACCATCACGAGCATGAGCACTGCCATTGCGATGATCACGAGCATGAGCATGAACACCATCATGAGCACGAACACCATCATGAGCACGAGCATGAACACCATCACGAGCATGAGCATGAGCACTGCCATTGCGATGAGCACGAACACGAGCATGAACACCATCATGAACACGAGCATGAGCACGCCCACGGAAAAGCTGTGGCGGCAAAGACCGACTGGGACAAGGTGACGCTGCTTGCGGGTGCAGTGCTGTTTGTGCTGGGGCTGGGGGCACATTTCCTGCTAAAGGGTGTGCCGTTCCTGGACAAGGCGCTGCTGCTGGCAGCCTATCTGCTGCTGGGCGGCGAGGTGCTGCTGTCATCGGTCAGAAGCATTGGAAAAGGGCAGATATTTGATGAAAACTTCCTGATGGCGATTGCCACGATCGGAGCGCTGTGCATCGGCTCCTGGGAGGAGGCAGCGGGCGTGATGCTGTTCTTCCGCATCGGTGAGCGCTGCGAGCAGCTTGCGGTGGCACGCAGCCGCAAATCCGTCATGGAGGCGATTGACCTGCGGCCGGAGACTGTGCAGCTTCTGCATGAGGGCACGGAGGAAACGCTCCCCGCAGAGCTCGTGCAGCCCGGCGACCGGATCCTTGTGCGGGTGGGCGACCGTGTTCCTGTGGACGGCATTGTCCGCAAAGGCGGAAGCACCGTGGATACCTCTGCCATGACCGGTGAGCCGGTGCCCGTGACGGTACGGGAGGGCGATGCCGTGATGAGCGGCTGCATCAACCAGAGCGGCGTGCTGGAGCTTGAAGTGACAGCAGCGCTACAGGATTCGATGGTGCAGCGGGTGCTTGACAGCGTTGAGAATGCCGCTGCCGGAAAGCCGCATATCGACCGTTTCATCACCCGGTTTGCACGGGTGTATACCCCTGCGGTCGTTGCAATCGCCATCCTGACAGCAGTCGTTCCGCCGCTGTTCACGGGGGAGTGGCGGCACTGGATTTATACGGCGCTGAACTTCCTGATGATTAGCTGTCCGTGCGCACTGGTGCTGAGTGTGCCGCTGGCATTTTTTGCCGGCATCGGTGCAGGCTCGGCAAAGGGCATCCTGTTCAAGGATGGCATCACCATCGAGGCGCTGTCTGGTGTGAAGGCAGCCGTAATGGATAAGACCGGCACACTGACCGAAGGCAGCTTTGCCGTGACGGAGATTCTGGCGGACGATCCGGAGACTGTGCTGCGGGATTGTGCCGCATGTGAAGCCTTTTCCGTGCATCCGGTGGCAGGGAGCATCCGTGCCGCAGCGGCAGAGCACGGCATAGCCTGTTCCGCCGCAGAGGACATCCGTGAGCATGCAGGCAAGGGACTGACGGGCACCGTGGACGGCAGACATATTGCCGCCGGCAATGAAAAGCTGATGGCAGAGGAGGGCATTGCAGTCCCGGAAACCGGCGCTGTCGGTACGCTGGTGCATGTTGCATCGGACGGTGTTTACTGCGGAACGCTGGTGCTTTCGGATGTGCTGCGTCCATCTGCGAAGGACGCTGTGGCGGAAATGAACCGCCGTGGCATGCACACGGTGATGCTGACAGGTGATACACCTGTGCATGCACAGGCAGCAGCAGCCACGCTCGGCATTGCCGAGGTGCATGCAGGCCTGCTTCCGGATGAAAAGCCGCAGCGGATGGAGCAGGTGCGCAGGGAGTACGGCAGCGTGCTCTTTATCGGTGACGGCATCAATGATGCGCCGGTGCTCTCCGGGGCGGATGTCGGCATTGCAATGGGCAGCGGTGCAGATGCAGCGATGGAGGCTGCGGATGTGGTGCTCCTCGGCTCGGATCCGGCGTCCGTCCTGACGGCGGTCGGCATTGCCGACAGAGTGAACACAACGGCGAAAATCTGCGTGATTTTTGCACTGGCAGTCAAGCTGGCAATCATGGTACTGGGCTTCTGCGGCTTTGCCAATATGTGGCTGAGCGTCTTTGCAGATACCGGCGTGACCATCCTCTGCGTGCTGTTTGTGCTGCTGTGGATTCAGGCGCATTACCGGAAGAAAGCGGCGTGACGCCGCAGCCTGCCGGAAAAAGCTGTTTTGCAGGGGTTGCCCCCGCAATATCCCCCCTCTACGATGGGGAGGGGGTTGGGGGTGCAATGCCAACAACTTAAGCTTTTTGTCGGCTTGCGCCGACTCAGGAGGTGCTGCTC
>JAFXOO010000386.1 GCA_017528675.1 Oscillospiraceae bacterium
CAATTCAGGGAGAGAAGCATCTCTCCGTGACTATGTTCCATCATCCGTGGTGTCCCACGATGAAAAACCCAGGAGGTTTCTCCCGGATTTCGGAGGATTTTAGCACGATTTGGCGCATTTGTCAAGTGCTTTTTTGAAAAAAACTAAAAAAATTTGAAACCGGTCAGGCTGCTGTGCGGAGCAGCCTGACCGCAGTCTGTCAAAAAGGTGTTGGCAGGGTTTGGGGCAGCCTACGCTAACAACTTAGCAGAATAAAACCTGCGGGTGCAGGGCGGTCACCGCCCTGCCGAGGGTGGTTTAGGAGGGGCGAGCAGCCCCTCCTGAGTCGGCGCAAGCCGACAAAAAGCGAAAGGTGTTGGCAGGGTTTGGGGCAGCAGCCCCCATCAGTTCTTACGCTTTTTCTTGAGCTTGCGTCTGATCTGACCGGCTGTGAATGCAATGGCAAGACCGGCGGCTGCCGCACCGGCGATGGGGAGTGCAGCTTTCTTCAGATCAAGCGGCTGGCGGAGCGGTACTGCCTTCGGTGCCAGCGGGTCAGCAGGGAAGTGTCTGGTATCATACGAGGCAATCGGGTCATCCGTGGGAATCTCGAATACGTCAAACCCAAGCTTTCCGCTTAGAATCTGAATCTTCAGCGTGTGCCAGCCGTTTGTCAGCGGTTCAAGGGTAAAGAATGCCTCACGGTATCGGCTGCGCTCGATGGTGTACGACTCGGAATACAGTCTGCCGTCAATCCAGACTGCAAGGGATGCGCCCTCCGTTGTGCCGAGCAGTGAAATGCCGCTGCCATAGAAACGGATCTCCATCACGGAGCCGGGCTCGCCCTCTGCACAGGTGCGGTTGTAGTACTGATACGGTGCCATGCCGTAGAGCGTCCAGGCACCGTCTGCACGTTCGGAATACGCCACCTGCTCTGACATGCAGTCAATCCGGCAGCAGCCCGCTGCAACGCCGGGGAATGCCGGCATTGGTTCTGCGCTGATGGAATAGAACCGGTTGCGGTAATAGGCGCTTTGCAGCGACATGCGGCCGGAGCGGATGACAGGCTGGCGGTTCAGCTTCTGCTCGTCCAGGGAATGCCCGTCCGCAAAGCACAGAATCAGCGTCCCGATTGCGGCAATGCCGATGGTGTGCCTGCCCTCATACCGGAATTCCGGTACGGTTCCGCTTTCCAGAACGGTGTCCATATATCGCAGCTCCCATTTTCCGTCTGCATACAGACGCAGCGCAAATCCGCATGCGGATGTATGCGGGCAGGTCACGGCGGAATTGTACCGCAGGCCTACGCTGACATAGTTTTCCGGCGCATCGGAGGCAAATTCGATCTCCGCCGATGCCTTATAATTTGCCCAGTGATCGTCACCGAGGCAGGTCAGCGGCTCCGGTGTTCCCCGGAAGCGCCAGTTGGTCGGGAGCGTGTCGAGCGTGATCTTCTGCTCAAGCCAGTTGCCGGTGTCGTCTCCTGTGATCTCGAATGCACCGCCCTGATCGGTGGTGTACAGCGGTGCACCGCCCCGCTCCCGGAGCAGGTCTGCCGGGGCGGAAAAATCAGTCCTGTACGGCAGCGGCATCCGCTTCTTCTTCGGAATCCGGAAGACAAGCTCCTTTGTGCCGCAGATGGAGGTGACATTGCAGGTTGTGACCGTCAGCATGGAATACGGCCGCACAACGACCGGGAATGCCTGCTCTCCGTCTGTTTCCCGCAGCCGGATTTCGTTTGTCACCCGGAACCAGTGCTTGCTGATCTGAGCCGGATCGTCGCAGCCGGCGGTTTCTACGCAGTGCAGCTTTTGCGGCAGCTCCGGGAGATTGCGCAGCACCACAAGATAGGAGCGTGGCATGGCGCTGTCATTGGTCAGATGCATGGTGAACTGCTTTTTATCCGGGGAGACAAGCGTCATGTAATTGCTTGTGGTGTTGCGGATGCTGTGCTGTTCTTCGCCGTCACCGAAGCACGCACTGTCCAGACACAGCCAGCCGGGCTGTGCAAACCGTGTGAAGTGCATGGCTGCCCAGAAGCCGACATCGGCGCTGAAATGACCGCACCACGGCATATTGGCAGTGATGAGCTGCTTCGGGAAATAGCTTACGCCGTCATAATAGCCCGCTGCTGCCGGCTGGAATTCATACATGACCATCCGGCTGTGGGCATAGCTGTTGATAATGCGGTTTGCGGTGTCAATCACGCCGTTGCTGCCGGCCATACCGCAGCCGTCGGCACGGACAGAGAGTGCCGGCACACTGCATGGGGCGATGCCCTCGCTGTACCAGATCTCCTTGCCGTACTTCTCGTGCAGAATCATCGCATTTTCATCTGCATTCGTGGTATAGTGCAGGCCGATGACATCCACGGCGTCCCGGAGCTGCTCATTCTGAAGCATTTCTGCGGCAATGGTGCAGGTGCCGGTCTCATCGGATGCCACAATCCGGATGGCAGAGAAGTCATAGGGGGTATCCTGTTCCTGCCGGAGGTGCTCCGAGAAATAGAGGAGCCATTCCGTATCCGCAAGCTCCGGCTCGTTGGCATCCGGGCTGATGAAGTCGAATTGCAGCCCGTAGGTGCGGTAAGCGGCCCGCAGTGTTTCGGAATACCAGCGATAACGGGCGGCAAAGCCGGCTTCCTTGCTGGTACCGAATGCCTCCGTCACCCAGCAGGGCTCGCCCCAGCGCAGAAGATCGAGCGTGAGTCCGGGATTGATGCGCTTGGCATCTGCCGCCAGCATAAAGCCGGCTCCACGGGTTACATCCGGTTCTTCGTCTGCTGTCCGCATGGTGCAGGGCTCCGTACCGGAGGAGGAGTTGATATCAGCGCCCATTTCGAGCTTGAGATGGGTGAGGCCGGCGCTGCATCCTGTGCCGAACAAAAGCTGTAAAATCTGCTCATAGACCTCCGGGTGTCTGTATTTATAATCCATCAGCAGGCGGGAGGAACCGTTCCCGGAGACCATGCCGAGCCCCCGCCATGCGGCTGCCTTTCCGGAAGCGGAAGCGCCGTCTGCAATGATCCTGTGCTGTGTACTCATAGCTCATTTTCCTCCGTAGGCTTCTGGCGGGCGATCAGGAACTTGATGTTCTTGCCCTCCTCGGTGAACATGCGCTCGTGTTCGGTTTCAAGGTTGTCCGAAAAGCCGGAACTGTGGAGATCCCTTGTGAGGTAAGTCACCTCAAAGCCGCATTCATCGAGATATTCCAGCGTCTCCTCAAACAGCTCATCGTCATCTGTCTTGAACCAGAGCTCGCCTTTCAGAAAGGGCTTGTACTGCACAAGCTGCCTCGGATGGGTCAGGCGGCGCTTCTTGTGCTTGCCCTTCGGCCAGGGATTGCAGAAATTGATGAAAATTCTGCCGATGCGGTCATCCGGCCCGAACGCCTCCTCCATGTGGGAGATGTTGAAGATCATGACACGCACTTGGTCGGCGGTGCGGCTGTTCTCTTGCAGAGCGGCTTCAATCTTGCGCTTGGCCAGCACGAGCATCTCGTTCTTGATGTCGATGGCAATGAAATTCACATCCGGCCAGTGGATTACGGCCTGGCTGGCGAAGCCGCCCTTGCCGCAGCCGAGCTCCAGCCAGATGGGGCGGTCATTGCCGAATACTTCGTTCCAGTGGTTTCTGTGGGATGCCGGTTCGCTGATGAAAAAGGGACATGCCTCAAGCTCCGGTCTTGCCCAGGGTTTGCAGCGGATTCTCATATGTTTGTCGCTCCTTCATTTATAAGCCGAGACGGATTTCCCGCCCGGATGACTGATAGGCGTCCGTTTCGATGCCGGCCATTCTGAACATGGCTGTCGATGCAGTGATGGCATCGCTGCCGGCGTATTTGTTGGAAAGGTAAACCACCCTGCGGATGCCGCTCTGGATGATTGCCTTTGCGCACTCGTTGCAGGGGAAAAGCGTCACATACAGCGTGCAGCCCCGGAGGGATGCTGTGCTGTTCAGGATGGCATTCAGTTCAGCATGGCAGACAAAGGGGTACTTGGTATCCAGAAAGTCCCCCTCACGCTCCCAGGGCATGTCATCATCCGGACAGCCTGTCGGCATACCGTTATACCCGACGGAAACAATGCGGTTTTCGGCGTTGACAATGCAGGCGCCTACCTGTGTATTGCTGTCCTTGCTG
>JAFXOO010000387.1 GCA_017528675.1 Oscillospiraceae bacterium
CCGCGTGCAGATACTTCCATCCGCTCGCCGCTGCCGAACAAGGCGGAGTAGGATTCGTTTCCATTGCTATCAACGGTCACGATGCAGGCTTTCCATGCAGCGTTCGGGTCATCGGACAAGCCCTTGAATTCGACAGATACCGTGTCGCCTGTGATCTGCAGCGGAATGATGTTGATGCCGCCCTGCATCGGGGCGTCCTCCTGGGGCGAGAGCAGCCAGCCGGTGCCGTGATCCTCAGGGACAGTATAGAACAGATTCCAGTAGTAGGGTGCATCATTGAGCTTTCTCTGGAATTCAATCTGATACGCCTGCTTTGTGCCGAAATCGAAGGTTGCCATGCGCTTTGCATAGCTGCCGAAAATGGTCTGTGCATCTGTTCCTGTAAGTCTTGCGATCGTGTCGAAGGGGTATTCATTCGGCTTTGCCTCAGAGATCATACGCTTGACGAACCCGATGCCAAGGCCGTCGATATTGTCCGGGTTGTAGGAAAGATAAACGAGAAACGGCCATACCTCATAGTAATTGCGCCCATGCGGGAGCGTCAGGCTCATGTTGCGCAGGTACGGCTCAAACCAGGCAGTCTGGGTATTGCCGGTGTAGTACTCGCTGCCGAGGTACATCTCCCGGAACCAGTTTGCAAGCGGCTCCCACCACGCACCGGTGATCTCCTGGTCAACCCAGGCCTTTTGCTGCATCGTGACAACATGGCCGAATTCGTGGGCGATGGTCAGATCATCCAGCATGGCTTCCGGACTGATGATCTCGATGCCATAGCCGTCCTCGGCACTCATGAATGCCCATCCTTCAGGATATTGATCCAGTCCCGTATAGGTGAGGTAGACGTTGGTCTTGTACTTCTGCGAACTTTTGCCGTAAATATCGACGTTCATATTCTCCATGCCGAGGTACTCGCCATAGCAGTGCCAGAGCTTTTCATAATTGTCAAGATTGCGTTTCAGGAATGTCTCGTTGACCTGCCCGGTCGTGTCATTGTTGCCGTAGAAAATGACAAAATGCTCAGATTCTACGTAGTTTGCAGTCTGACAGTAACCCCACTTGTCACGGATCAGGTATTCCTCGGCGGCGGTTGTCTGCACCGGTAACGCCTGCAGCATGGTGATTGCCAGGGCTGTAGTGGTCAGGGCTGCGGTAAGTTTTTTCTTCATAATCATTCCCCTTTTCTATACTTTTGGCTTTGCGCCCCTCTGCGGATTGCATCTGTATGTTCAGTATAGCATACATCTGGTCGTTTTGCAATAGCAGAACACACACAATCACTTGCTTTTTATGGATTATTGTGTATTGCCGCACAACGAAACCGGAAAAAAACGTGCGAACACGCTTCACCAAGACGCAGTACAGACGAAAATTGCATTTTTCGCACAGATGCAGAACATCTGCTTTTGATATATCATAATTCACATGTAAATTGTACAGACTTTTTGTGCATTGAGTAGATTATTCCTTGAATTTCCGGAAAACCTTGCATTTTTCTTCCGGATATACGATAATATAGGATGTATTCCAATACTCAAACACCATTTAACAGGGGGGTTTACCATGATATTCCGAAATACCCGGCTGCTGAAAGCGACGGCACTCTGTGCAGCGGCACTTCTCACAGGCACAACCATGCTTGGTGCAGCAAGTCCGGATGCGATCCAG
The DNA here is from genome assembly GCA_017528675.1 of Oscillospiraceae bacterium. GTDB lineage: Bacteria > Bacillota > Clostridia > Oscillospirales > Ruminococcaceae > UBA3855. Next base: position 1,666 of record JAFXOO010000387.1, read on the forward strand.
ATGCAGCTTACAGCGGAAGAAGCAGCGTCAGCATGGACGCTCAATGCTGACGGCACGCTGACCATCTCCGACAACATCTACGACAATGAATGCCCGTGGAAGGATCAGGTGGAACAGATCAAGAAAGTCGTATTTACGAAAAAAGCATACTTCTCTTTCAGAGGCTCGCCGTTCGAGGGCTGTATCAACCTGACGAGTGCAGTCTTCTCGGAGGATTTCTATTCTGTCCCCGGCGGCATGTTCAAGGACTGTACCGCACTGACCGATGTCACGATCCCGGAAGGAATCGACGGCATCAGCTACAATGCATTTGAGGGCTGTACGGCGCTCAGGACCATCCGGTTCCCGGAGTCGCTTTCTTACATCAGCGCTGAGGCGTTCCGCGGCTGCACCAGCCTCGATAACCTCGTGATCCCGGAGAAATGCTACGGCTTTGGTGCCTATGCATTCGCCGGCTGTACGAGCCTGACGCATATCGAAAACAACGGAAAAATGAACGTTGTCGGCCGTCACGCGTTCGAGGACACGCCCTGGCTGAAGGCGGAACAGGCCAAGAACCCGCTCGTCATCGTGGGCAACTATCTGATCGATGCCTCTGCCTGTACAGGTGATGTGGTGCTCCCCGACGGTCTGGAGGGCATGGGCGGCGCTTTTGCCGACTCGGAGATCACTTCCGTTGTCATCCCGGAAAGTGTCTATAACATCAATATGGATTCCTTCATGAACTGCACCGGTCTGACCGAGATCACGCTTCCTTCCCAGCTGAATACACTTGCAAGTAACGTGTTTGCAGGATGCTCCGGGCTGACACATATCGAGATTCCGGATACTGTTACCGTTTTTAGCTCAGGTATGTTCTCGGGCTGCACCAATCTGAAATCCGTCAAACTCCCCTGCGGAGAGTACCCTTGCGCGATCACGAAGCTCGAAGATTCCACGTTTGAGGGCTGCGAAAGTCTCGAAAGCATCGATATTCCTGAGACAGTCCAGCAGATTGGAAACAGCACATTCAAGGGCTGCAAGAAGCTGAAAGAAGTCAGCGTTCCATCCAAGGTATGCATGATCGACTCCAATGCATTCGCAGGCTGCATCCTTGAAAAGCTCACCATACCTGATCCGCTCTGTTCCTTCACGGATTACACATTCACTGATGCGACGATCCAGAAGATCGTTGGCTACAAAGGTTCCTCGGCAGAGATCGCCGCAGAGAAGTGCGGCATAGAATTTGAGAATCTCGGCATATTTGTAGGCGGTCCGATCGAGGATTACAGCAACTCCTAACCCAAAAGCGCCCTGAGTATCTTCAAGACCGGTGAATCCTTTGAACTGGGCGAGGGCTCCCGTTCGCTCAGAGCAAACATCTTTGTCACCGGCACAGATGCCAAGATCGCCGAAGCAGAGTTTGAGATACGCTCGGTGGAGACAGCGGATATACTGGTGCTGAAAAACGTCCGGATGCCATTACACGAAACAGCAAAGGAAAGAAGATCAAGTATGTTATTTGCAGGAAGCCCTCATCCATCAGAAAACTGTCCAAAAGCGGTCAATATGCTGCTAAGAAAAGAGAACACGAAAAGTCGTCTGTCCGTTGTAAAGTAGAGCACGTCTTTGCTGTCGTTAAAAAGCTTTTCGGCTATCGTAAGACACGATACCGAG
>JAFXOO010000388.1 GCA_017528675.1 Oscillospiraceae bacterium
GTCGATGACATCCGCTATGTACCGGCATCGCTTGCACTGCACCAGCGTCCAGGTGTGCCGGGCATCCGCAGCACCTTCGGCACATCGACCGAGCTGCTCAACAGTCTGCGGCTGATGTTTTCACGGCTTTCGGAATACCGCTGCCCGAACGGTCATGCTGTACCGCCGACACTCGACCACGCTGCTGAAAAGGAGATACACTGTCCGGTATGCGGTGAGTCCGTGCAGACAATCGGCGCAGAACAGCTTGCGTTCAACAGCGAGGGCGCCTGCCCGGAATGTGACGGGACGGGCGTTGTACGCACGGTCGATGAAAGCACGCTCGTGCCGGACGATTCGCTCACGATCGACGAGGGCGCTGTTGCACCGTGGCAGACCTTGATGTGGTCGCTGATGAAGGATATTGCACGGGAACTCGGTGTCCGCACGGATGTGCCGTTTCGTGACCTGACCGAACAAGAGCGTGAGATCGTCTTTCACGGCGAGGCAAAAAAAGTGAATATCATCTACCAGAACAAGACAAGCGGTGCGGCTGGCGATATGGATTTTACCTATTTCAATGCGATATACACGGTCGAAAATGCGCTTTCAAAGGTTAAGGACGAAAAGGGCATGAAGCGTGTGGAAAAATTCCTGAAACAGAGCGTCTGCCCCTGCTGCCGGGGCACAAGGCTAAATGAACGGGCACGTTCGCTGCATCTGCACGGCATGACGCTCGATGCGGTCTGCAAGCTGCCGCTGTCGGAGCTGATTGAATGGGTCAGCGGCGTGCCGGATTCGCTGCCGCAGGAAATGCGCCCGATGGTGGAGAACATCTGCGAGGCATTTCACCACACGGCAAAGCGGCTGGTCGATCTGGGGCTTTCCTATCTGTCGCTTGACCGTGCATCGTCCACGCTTTCCACAGGCGAACGTCAGCGCACACAGCTTGCCCGTGCCGTACGCAACCGCACAACAGGCGTTTTGTATGTGCTGGATGAGCCTTCCATCGGGCTGCACCCGTCTAATCTGGTCGGGCTCTGCGATGTAATTGACGATCTCATTGCGGACGGCAATTCCGTGGTGCTGGTCGATCACGATACGCAGGTGCTTGCCCATGCCGATCATATCATCGAAATGGGGCCTGCTGCCGGTGCGGGCGGCGGTACGGTCATTGCACAGGGGATGCCCGAAGAACTGGTGAAGAATCCGGATTCGATGATCGGCGGATTCCTCTCGCCCGATCTGCGGGAAACGCTGCGGACGCAAATCCCGCCGGAGCATTTGTTTGATCTTGGTGAGATCACCATGCAGACGGACTGCATCCATACTGTCAAGCCCCTCGATGTGCGGTTTCCGAAGGGCAGACTGACCGTTGTCACGGGCGTTTCCGGTTCCGGAAAAACCACGATGATTCTCGAAAGCCTGATTCCTGCGGTCACGGCGGCAGTGCAGGAAAAGGCACTGCCTGCTCATGTAAAAGCGGTCTCTTGTGAAGGAATCTCCCGCATCCAGCTCATTGATGCGGCACCCATCGGCATCAACATCCGCTCGACCGTTGCGACCTATGCCAATGTGCACGACGAGCTGCGAAAGGTCTATGCTCGGACGGCGGATGCGAAAGCACAGGGATATAAATCCGGCGATTTTTCCTATAATACGGGAAAGCTGCGGTGCAGTATCTGCGACGGTACAGGCTCGGTGAGTCTTGATGTGCAGTTTTTGCCGGATGTGGATATCCCGTGCCCGGAGTGCAGAGGTTCCCGCTACGCAAGGGAAGCGTATTTAGTTAAGCGTATCCGAAAGGACGGCAGCAGCATTTCTCTGCCGGAGCTGATGGAGAAAAGCGTAGACGAGGCACTCACGCTCTGCGATGACCTGAAAACCGTTCGCAGCCGTTTGCAGATTTTGCATGATCTGGGACTTGGCTACCTGACGCTTGGCGAGGAAACGCCGGGACTTTCCGGCGGCGAGGCGCAGCGCTTGAAGCTCGCCAGTGAAATGGGAAGGGGACAGTCTGATACAGTATTCGTGTTCGATGAGCCGACAATCGGGCTGCATCCGCTGGATGTACGGACGCTGCTGAAGGTCTTTGACACCCTGATCGGACAGGGCGCAACCGTGATCGTGATTGAGCATGACCTCGATGTGATCCGGAATGCGGACTACATCGTGGATATGGGGCCCGGCGGCGGCGCAGCAGGCGGCAGGATCGTTGCGGCAGGTACGCCGGAGGAGATCCGGCAGAATCCGGAAAGCGTGACAGGTCGCTATCTATCATAAACGTATATTTCTTGAAAATGATACGGGTATCGTCTTTGGAATACACTGTCACACCCTCCGCTATTCTATACTGGATGAGGAAAACTCGTGAGGACAAATCAGAATTAAGTTTCCGTATAGAGAAAAATTTCTCTATACGGAAAAATTTTTCAAAATGCAAAAGGCAAGAAAACAGCCATATTGCGTTGCATTACCGCAATATGGCCGTTTTCTTAAAATAAAGTGTGGAGCGGGTGATGAGACTCGAACCCGTGACCACTTGCGTGACAGGCAAGTATTCTAACCAACTGAACTACAGAGCCATAATGGTGACGAATACGGGAGTCGAAGGTGTCCCCACGTTTTCTCTAATTTGTTGTAACTTTCAAAAACGTCCATATTGCGGCAAAATATGAAAGCTGCAAAAACTGAAATGTGCTGTTTTCACCCATCTTTTTCTAATAATAAAGAACAAATAAAGAACAAGATTATGGCTTCAAGCATTCCTCCCATTTCGTTTGAAGAGTGAATAATAAGTTCTGAGAGCATCATATTTCATGTTTTACAGTTTGTAAATCCTTTCCTTGTTGGTAAATAATGCTTTTTCAATTTCTTCTTTTATGGTAGCGAACATGTCGTCTATACAGATGATGTGTTCGCTTTTCTTTTTGTGGTCATAAGAGAAGCTATAATTGAGTTATAATAAGAGCGTCTCTTGACACTAATGTCAGGAGGCGCTCTTTTTTGTTAGCACATTATAAATGACGGTCATATCATATCAGGAAA
>JAFXOO010000389.1 GCA_017528675.1 Oscillospiraceae bacterium
GGCGGGTTTGAAAGCCGCCATCGGTCTGCTGACGCATTCCATTGCCATCACGCTCGATGCTGTCAACAATGCCAGTGATGTGCTGTCTTCGGTTGTGACCATTCTCGGCACGAAATTAGCAGGGAAGAAGCCTGATAAGAAGCACCCCCTCGGCTATGGCAGGATGGAATATCTCACCGCCATGGTGGTGGCGGCGATCGTGCTCTATGCCGGTATCACCGCAGGCGTGGAGTCTGTCAAAAAGCTCTTTGCACCGGCAGAAACAACGTATACCTGGCTTTCGTTCGGCATCATTGCCGCTGCGGTTGTGGTCAAGATTCTGCTCGGACTGTATACCTCGAAGGTCGGTGCAAAGTACCATTCTGCTGCACTTGCGGCGTCCGGCTCGGATGCGTCCTTTGATGCGGTGCTTTCCGCTTCGACGCTTGCGTGCGGGCTGCTGGCGAAGTTCACCGGCATCAGCCTGGAGGCTGTGGTCGGACTGCTGATCTCGATTGTCATTATCAAGGCAGGCTTCGAGATGCTGCTTGAAACGACAGACGAAATGCTTGGCAAGCGTCCGGACCCGGAGCTGATCAAAACGATCCGGCAGACCATCTGTACGGAGAAGGATGTCCACGGCGCCTATGACCTGATTCTGCACAGCTACGGCCCTGACCGTTTTGTCGGCTCGGTGCATGTGGAGGTGGCGGATACCATGACTGCCGAGGAGATTGACCAGATGCAGCGCCGGCTGATGGATCTGGTGTACCAGGAGCACGGTGTGATTCTGGCAGGTATCGGCATCTATGCCATGAACACCACCAACGATACTGCCAAGGAGCTGCACAGCGCCCTGACACGGATGGTTATGGCAGAGGACGGCATGCTGCAAATGCACGGCTTCCATCTGGATGAGGCCGAAAAGACAGTCAGCTTTGATGTTGTGATTGACTATGCAAGGGAGGACCGTGAGGCACTCTATGAGAAAATCTGCCGGGAAGTGCAGGCTGCTTACCCGGCGTATACGTTCCGCATTGCGATGGATATTGATTATCTGTGATCGTTTTTTCATGCCCTCTGCCCCTTTCCTGAAGGGGACGGGGGCGTTTTTATGCAGATTTGAATTTTTTTGCTCAAATGCTTGCAATTCTGTTTATTTTATGGTATGATAGAATTAAGTATTGAACAATGAAAGAAGGGGAGAACTTGTCAGAACCTTTTGTTTTCAAAGTCAACCTCGGCGGCATGATCGACATTCTTGCCAATCACCTCTACAGCAGCCCGGATGTCTTTATCCGGGAACTGCTGCAAAACGGCACGGACGCCATCAGCGGCAGAAGAATCAGCAATCCGGACTTTACGGACGGCCGCATCACGATTACGGTCGTTCCGGAGCAGGAGCTGACCTTTACCGACAACGGAACGGGCCTCACGGAAGCCGAGATTCATCAGTTTTTGGCCGTTATCGGACAGTCCTCCAAGCGTGATCTGCAAACGGGACGCATTTTAGAGGACTATATCGGGCGGTTCGGCATCGGCATGCTCTCCTGTTTTATGGTGACAGATGAGATCATGCTGCGCACCCGCTCCGTCAAGGATCCGGCATACGCCTGGGAATTTGAAGGAAAGCCGGACGGCACCTACCGCATTTCTCCCGTTCCGCCGGAATCCGTTGCAATCGGCACGGAAATCCATATCCGGTCGAAAAAGGGCTGTGAGCAGTATTTCCGGGAGGAGCGTATCTGCGAGCTCGTCCGCTATTATGGCCTGCCGCTGCCGTTCCCGGTGATGATGCAGAGCGGGGATGCTGCTTACCGCATCAACGAGATGGTGCCTGCATCCGGAGCGAAAAACAGCGTCATGGCACTCGGAAAGCAGATCTTTGACACCGACTTTTTAGGCTATATTCCTCTGGAATCCAAGTCCGGTCTGTTCAGCGGCGTGGCGTATATCCTGCCGCATGCGGTGTCGCTCTATGCCAAGACCAAGCACCGGATCTATCTGAAAAATATGCTCCTGACCGAGGACGGCGATGCGATCCTGCCGAAGTGGTCGAGCTTTCTGCGCTGCTTCCTGAACACCGAAAAGCTCCGGCCGACTGCTTCCCGTGAGAGCTTCTACGAGGACGACCTTCTTGCCGAGGCAAGAGAGGAGCTGAGCACCTGCATTTCCGATTACCTCATCGGTCTGTCACAGCGGGATCCGGCGCTGCTTGAGGAAATGGTGCACATCCACTTTATGGCGATCAAATCCATGGCGTGTGAGGATGAGGTGTTCTTCCGGACGTTCATTCCGTTCCTGCGGTTTGAAACGAATATGGGTGAGCTCAGCGGCAAGGAGCTGCTTACACGGCGGGATACGGTGAGCTTTACGAATGACATCAATCAGTTCCACCGCACCTCGTCCCTCATGCTGGCACAGGGGCAGCTTCTGGTGAATGCCTGCTATGTCTATGATACATCGCTTTTGCGTATGCTTCAGGAGTACGACGATTCGCTGATACTGTATCCGCTCGAAGCGGTTGCCTTTGAGGATTTTCTGGAGGAACCCGGCACGGAGGCACAGGTTGCCGCTGCAAAGCTCGTGCAGACAGCACAGGAATGCTTCCGGGAATTTGGCTGCGATGCGGAGCTGAAAGCCTTCTCGCCCGAACAGGTTCCGGTGTTTTATCTGCTCGATGACAAGGCGGAGACGCTGCGGGAGATCAACCGCTCCAGGGAACAGGCAGATTCGCTGTTTTCGTCCATGCTCAGTGCCTTTGCGGAGGAGATTCAGGACAGCCGCTCCACGCTGTTCATCAACTGGCGCAATCCGCTGATCCGGCGCCTTGCGGGGCTGCGGGATCAGGAGCGGGTGCGTGTCTGCCTGGAGATTCTGTATGTGCAGGCATTGCTGACAGGACGCTTTCCGATGCAGGGCGGTGAAATGGCTCTGCTCAATGACAACCTGATTCATCTGATCGAATGGGGTACGACGGAAGAAACATAGGGGATGCAGGCTTCTGTCTGCGGCTAAAGGAGGGATAGCAATGCCGAGCTTTGAACAGATCGAGAGTACCTTTTCCACGCTGGACAGAGGGGTGCCTCGTCTGACTGCCATCCGGGATGCCATTCATGAAGCAGACCGTCAGCAGGATATTGCGTGGATGTTCTGGTTTCGCTACGACTACCTGGAGGAGTCTATTTTCTGCGGTGACCGGTACTATGCGATGATTATTTTCCCGGAGATGCTGTCCATTTATGACAAGTACCCGGTGTTGCAGGAAAACGGCAGAATCCGCCGCTCCCTGCTGATCGCCTTCAAGTGGATTGTGGAGGCTGCGCCTGAATTTCCGCAGGTCTCCCGTGAGGAGATTGACAGCTATTTCAGGCTGTTCAAACGCCGGCTGATAGAACAGGGGTGCAGCCTGAGTATCTACTACATGAAGCGCAGTCTGTTCTATATGCATGTGGACAGAGGCATTGCAGCAGCCTGCTTCTACCGCTTTCTGGATGCGCCGCTCGATTCGATTTCGGACGGCAAGGCGCTGTATCACGACCAGCAGGTGCAGTTCTATCTGTCTGTGGATGACGAGGAGAAGGCACTCAGGGCGGCTGAACCGATCTTTTCCGGGAAGCTGACCTCGAACTCGCTTCCGCAGTCAACCTATCACGACTTCATCCGCTACTATCTTTCCAGGGGAAACTATGATGAGGCATGCCGCTATGCCCGCATGACCGAGCACCGTGTCAACGGCGATCCGTATTACCTTGATGTCATCGGGACGCTGCTGTCACTTGCAGCACTGACAGACCCGGTGCACGGGGCGGCGCTGTTTAACCGGAATTATCCGCTGTTTGCCGCTTCCAGGAATCCCTGGCTGAGGATGCTGTTCCTGATCGGTGCAGCACATCTGACAGCCAGGTTTGCCAGGGACGGCGCCTTCCCGGAGAGCCTCTGCTGTCCGGCAGAGCTGAATGCGCAGACACCGGCGGCGCTCGCTGCGTGGTTTGCGAAGGAAGCGGAAACGAGTGCACAGAAATTCGATGCCCGTAACGGCACGGATGATTACCAGCAGATGCTCCGGCAGGTGCAGTTCTGAACGAACAGCCAGCCGGAGGTGACCGGAGGCCTGATGATGAAGTACCGGGAATTTGGCGCAGGGAATGCAGAGACTTTGATTCTTCTGCACGGCGGCGGACTGTCATGGTGGAATTACCGTGCGGAAGCGGCGCTGCTGAAGGAGGACTATCACGTCATTGTGCCGTTTCTGGATGGCCATGCGGGGAGTGACAGGCATTTTACATCCATAGAGGAGAATGCGGGCGAGATCGTGTCATTCATCCGGGCGCATCTGGGCGGGCAGGTGTGCTGCATCTGCGGCTTGTCTCTTGGCGGGCAGATTCTGCTTGAAATGCTGGCACAGGAGGGGACAATCTGCCGTCATGCACTCATAGAAAGCGCCATGGCGATTCCTTTGCCGCTCACCCATGCGCTGGTTGCACCGGCTTTTGGTTGCAGCTATCCGCTGATCCGGCAAAGATGGTTTGCCAGGATGCAGTTTCATCAACTGAAGATCAGAGAAGACCTGTTTGAGGCGTATTACCGTGATACCTGTGCGGTTTCCAGACAGGACATGATCGCCTTTATGAAGGCGAACACTTCCTATCAGCTCAAGGCGCCGGTACGGGAGTGCTCCGCCGATGTCCATATCTATTACGGGGAAAGGGAGACTCCTGGTATCCGGAAATCCGCAGAGCGCATCCATGCTGTCATTCCGGCGAGCACGCTGACCGAGCTGCGGGGGCTGTATCACGGGGCGTTTTCGATCAATTATCCGGATGCGTACTGCAAGGCGGTCAGAGCGGTCACCGGCAGTCCGTGAACACACACAGATCATCCTGCTGAGGAGGGATTCACATGTTTTCAGCCGAACACCATATCCAGACAATTCACAATCTTGAACACGGCAAAGCCCGCCTGGATGCACTCAATGCAGCCATCACGGAGGCTGATGCCGAAAGCGCCCATAACTGGCGTATTTATTTCCGCTATGAATATATTGAGGAATCCATTTTCCACGATGACAGCTATAAGGCAGTCATCCGGTTTCCGGAGATGCTTGCGGTGTTTGACGAGCATCCGGAACTGGAGGATGATTACTATGACGACATACTCCAGGCCTATAAATGGGTGCTGGAAAACATGCAGGACTACTACCAGATCAGCCGTGAGGAGATCGAGAAGTATTACGGCGATTACGAGAGGCGCTGCCGTAAATACGGCTACTCCCTGCGGGTGGCGCATCTGAAGAAGTCCTCCTTCTATAAGCATGTGGACAGGGCGCTTGCCATTCAGGAATTTGAGGCATACCAGCGAACGCCCCGTGATGCCACAAGCGACTGTAAGGCGTGCGAAACGAGCCAGGAGATGAAGTTCCAGCTCTACCTTGGAAATGAGGAGGAGGCGCTGCACATCGCACAGCCGTTGTTTAACGGTGAGCTGCGCTGCGGTGAGGTGCCGCATGTGACCTACGGGGGACTGACAAGCTATTACCTCTACAAGGGGAATCTGAAAGAGGCTGCCTACTATGGCGCACGCTGTGAGCGGATGATCGGCAATGAGCCGGAATTTCTGAATTACCTGGCAATCCTGATGGAGCTGTATAGCTGTATCAATCCTGCGCATGGATGGCGGCTGTTCAAGCAGAGCATTGAGAATTTCCTGAATTGCCATAATCCGGTCAACCGGATGTATTATGCCGGCGGCGCATACCGGCTGCTTTCGGTGATTGTTGATCTTGCCGAGGGACCGGATGACCGCTATTCCCGGAGCCAACTGCTCAGGCTGCTGCCTGTGCCGGAGGAAGAAAAGGGCATTTCGCTCGAAAAGGTGCGGGATTATTTCTATGGCATTGCCCTCGAACAGGCAGGGCTGCTTGACAAGCGCAACGGCACCTCCTACTTCACCGACCGCTTACAGAAATCGCTGCCAAAGCCCGACCAGATGGAGAAAACAGAATCTTCCGAAGTGCTGCACGGCCTGATTCAGAAGCGCCCGACCATGCTTGCGGTATCGCTTCCGGAAGGCAGCCAGCCAACCATGGAGAATCTTGCTCAACGCCTGCGGGAGGCTGTTCCGGAGGGACTCGAACTCGTCAGTGCAGTAGCTGAGGACGATCTGCGCATCATGGTGCGCAGAGAAGGCATCCTGTATGAGATTGCCGTGTTCCGGGCAGAGGTGCAGGAGCCGCTGCGTGCAAGACCTGTTGCAGGCCTTCGTATGGAGACATTTGAACTGATGCAGAACAATCCCTGCAAGTATCTGTTTACGATGGAGCTTGGAGATGCCCCGCTGCCGGACTATGCCATGATGATGCAGGTCATGGCAGTGCTGTTCCCGGAGATGCTCTGCATGGCAGATCTGCTGACACAGCATGCGTATCCGGCGTCGTGGGTGCGCTATGCGGCGCAGTATCCGGATACGGTCACGCCGAGTGACCTGTTCGGACTGTATCTGTCCGGCTCCGACGAGACCGGTGAGGTCTGGATCACCACCATCGGCATGTGCACAATGGGCATGCGTGAGCTGGAGATCGTCGGGGCAGACCACAAGAATTATGATCTGTTTGCGGATATGCTCGACCAGATTGCACAGCAGTGTGTGGAGCGTGGCATCCTGCCGGACGCAGGTGCACCGATGGCAAATGCCCGCCTGGAGGAGGGCGGCTACCAATTCACCTGGGCAAAGCCGGAGGACTATGCAGCGGAGGGAACCGTTGCAGCAGAGATGGAGCGGGATGTTCCGTCGGGTGTTGTACTGGTGCTGACAGATGACGGCGCAAAGCTGCCGCCGGCATCGGGGCTGTTTGAGGAGGAACCGTCGTACCCGTCCTCGAACAGGGAGTTCTATCGCCGGCTGCGGCTGGCAAAGGCAGCGTTCCCGGTGTTCCGGTCTGCTTTGGAAAAGCCGTTTGCATGGGCGGCTGCCCGTGTGGAGTTTGAGCTGGATGAGGAGACTGCTGACAAATTCGGCTTTGGCATCGAGCTGCTCTGGGCAGAAGTCAGCAGAGTAGAGAACGGGAAGGTCTATGCAGCACTGGCCGAGGAATCCGAGGCGCTCCCTGACCTGCCAGAGGGCTCCGAGGTGGAGCTGACCGCTGACAATGTGGTAGCCTGGAGAGTTCAGCCGCAGGGCTGGGAGGCTGCTGTCACAGAAACCAACGCACACAGATTGGAGGAGGTAGAAGCATGAAACGAATCGTCTGGGTTGGTGTAGCTTTGCTGATTATGGTTTTCATTCTGGGTATGGGTCTGCATACGCTCAATGATATTGACCGCAAGAACCGGGAATACCGGGAACGGCGGGAAGGCGAGGCTGTCGCTTCAAGGATTGCCATTATTCCTGAAACCACTACCGTCTATGACAGATTGCGTACAACGGAAACCGTAGCAGTAACGGGGGTTGTCGTAGCGCTGCCGCCGGGAGCAGAGGAAGTACCAGCGCCGGAAGAAAACGGCAATGCCGAACCGATTACGCCCGATGCACCGGAACAGAATGCAGAGCAGACGAGCACGGTCGCCAGTGGGGCAATCGTGGTCAGTCCGTGAGCGGAAATGAGGTGAATGCTCTTGAAATCAAAAAAACAGCAGTCCGGCAGACAGAAAAGCATGGCTATGCGCATTATCGTGCTGATTATCTGTGCGGCAATGATTATCGGATTTTTCATGCTTCCGCTGATCCGGGTATGATGTTGTCTGGTTTGGCGGTGCAATGCTAACAACTTAGGCTTTTTTGTCGGCTTGCGCCGACTCAGGAGGGGCTGCTCGCCCCTCCTAAACCACCCTCGGCAGGGCGGTGACCGCCCTGCACCCGCAGGTTTTGCTTTCGCTCAGTCTGTCAAAAAAGAGCTGTTGCAGGGTTCGGGGCGATAGCCCCGATCGGGGTGCAGGGGCCGAAGGCCCCGCAATATA
>JAFXOO010000390.1 GCA_017528675.1 Oscillospiraceae bacterium
CTTGCACAGAAATTCCTTGCTGGGCGCCAGCCCAGCGGCGTCATTTCTATACAATCTGACGAAAAATCTGGCTGCACATCTGCACCACCAGCTCTGTGCGGTGTTGCCTATATGCGAATTTTTCCGCAGCGTAAAGCGGCAGATAGCTGCGGTTTATCGAGATACAGGAACAATGGCAGGAGGAAGTCGCTGTGCCGCAGGTGCATCATTATGAAAAAAAATACCATTTTATGGATAGAACTGTTCTTTGCAGTGCTGTCCATCTGGGTGCTGTTTATGGTGGGAGCATATCCGGAGATGTCCATGGTCGCTCTGCGGATCTACATCATCGCACTGATCGTCATTACAATCGGCATGGTCATGGCCGTGCGCTATTACCAGAGCCAGCACAGCTCTGTCGATATTGACCGTATCTGCGAAATGGTGCGGCATATTGAGGTGCCCGCCTTCATCTGGTCGGATGACCTCTCAACAATGTACACCAATGAAGCAATGGATGATCTGCTCGGCATCGGTGAAAGCGAGGATCCCGGCGACACGGCCGTGCTCCTGAGCAATTTCTTTCATTCGCTCGGTCTGAGTCCCCGTGATGCCGCCAGTATTCTCAACGGCAAGACCTTTGACAGCGGCATCCTCGATGAGGACGGCGACAAGCGCTACATAAGCTGGACTACCTCCATGCTCAAACAGGGCTCCCGTGCAACGCTGTATTTCTCCATCGGATTTGAGACAACCGAGCTTGAGGAAGCCAAGCAGTCGCTGACCGCCTATGCCCAGAGCCTCGCCAAATCCCAGAGCCGTTATGCCCTGTCGATGAAGCTCTCCGGCATCGGTATCCTCCTGTGCGAGAGTGTCCACGATATTTACTATGTTTCGCCTGAAGCACAGCAGTTCCTCGGCATCAGCTCCGATCACATCTCGTTCCTCGAATTCCGCAAGAAGCTCCATCCTGAGGACCGTATGCTGTTTGACGACTACCTGAACAAGATCCGCTCCACCAAGCCTTCCAACGCCTCCAGCAAGCCCCGCTATCTGGAGCTCCGGATCCGTGCAGCAGCCGGAAAGCCCTATATCTGGTATTCCTACCATTACCACGAGAATCTGACTGCCTCCAACGGCTCGCCCATCATCGGCGGCGCCCTGATCGACATTACCATCGAAAAGAACAAGGACGCCATGATCGAACGCCTCGCCTTCATGGACGAGACAACCGAAATCGCCAACCGCAACAAGCTCATGCACGACGGTGCCGAAACCTTCCGCATCTGCCAGGTCATGGGAAGCTGCTGCTGGATTATGGTGCTCGACATCGACCGGTTCCACATCATCAACGATTCCTACGGCTACGAGAACGGCGACAAGATTCTCAAGAATTTTGCGCATATCCTTTGCAAATACACCGCTTCCGGCGGCTTTGCCGCAAGAGTGAGTGCGGATAATTTCGCCCTCGTGCTGCATGATTACACCGACCACGGCGACGACGAGCTTCCGGGACGTACCTTAGAGCATATCCGTGCCGATATGGCAACGCTCTCCTGCGGCGAGTTCAACAACCTGTCGCTGTCCTGCTCTGCCGGATTTGCCCGCATCCCGACCGACGGCCACAGCTTCACCGAGGTGCTCGAACATGCCGAATTTGCCCTTGCCATGGGAAAGGGCGAGCTCTCCTATGTGATGGGCTATGATGCGAATATGCACCGTGAAATTGTCAGCCAGGGTGAAATGGAGAAGGAACTGCTCACCGCCATTGAGCAGAAGCACCTCCAGCTCTATTACCAGCCAAAGGTCGATCTCAAGACCAAGAAGATCATGGGCGCCGAGGCGCTCATCCGCTGGATCAAGCCGGACGGCACGATGATCTCCCCGAATGTGTTCATCCCGATTGCCGAAAAGACCGGCATGATCTCGGATATCAGCCATTTCGTGCTCTGCGAGGCCTGCGAGCAGAATGCCCTCTGGCAGCAGATGGGGCTGACGCCGATTGTCATGTCCATCAACTTCGCATCCGGCGATTTCTACCAGGCAAATGTCTGCGACATCGTGCAGGACGAGCTGTACCGTGTCGGTCTGCAACCCAAGTGGCTGGAGCTGGAGCTTACGGAACGCCTTGCGCTCGGCGATATCAACTACACCGTCCAGCAGATGAATGCGCTGCGGGATATGGGCATTCTTCTGGCAATGGACGACTTTGGCACCGGCTATTCTTCCCTGAGCTATATCCAGCTTCTGCCGCTGACGCTGCTCAAGCTTGACCGCTCGTTTATCATCGAGATTGTGACGGATACGGTGGCGCAGGAAATTGTCTCCGCCGTCATCAAAATCGCAAAATCCATGGACATCGAGACCATCGCTGAAGGCGTGGAATACGAGGATCAGGCAGAGGTGCTGCGGAAAATGGGCTGCGACTATATCCAGGGATATCTCTACGGCAAGCCCATGCCGGCGCTGGAATTCCAGAAGCGTCTGGAGATCAACACCTACGGAAAGGAGATCTCGTAAA
Organism: Oscillospiraceae bacterium; assembly: GCA_017528675.1. Classification (GTDB taxonomy): domain Bacteria; phylum Bacillota; class Clostridia; order Oscillospirales; family Ruminococcaceae; genus UBA3855. Next base: position 2,501 of record JAFXOO010000390.1, read on the forward strand.
TGACTACTGCATCAGAACCGGCAGTACAGGAAACCAAACCGAAAAAGCCCTATACCCTGGGCGAAGAAATTTTCAACTCCGTCACCCACGGTGTGGGGGCGCTGCTCTCCATCGCCGGAACAGTGCTGGTGATCGTCTTTGCCGCGATCAACCGTGGCCCGATGGAGGTCGTGACCGGTACGCTGTTCGGGGCATCGCTCATCATTCTCTACACGATGTCCACACTCTACCACGCACTTACGAATCCGACCGCCAAGAAAGTCTTTCAGATTCTTGACCACAACACGATTTTCCTGCTGATTGCGGGAACCTATACGCCCTATACGCTCTGCTGCATCAAGCCGATGTGGCTGGGCTGGACGATCTTCGGCTGCATCTGGGGCGCTGCGGCGCTGGGCATTGTCTTCAGCTCGATCAGCCTCGAAAAATTCCGCAAGGCATCGACCTTCTGCTATATTCTCATGGGCTGGGGCATCATCTTCGCCATCAAGCCCCTGAAGGAAGGCATGCCGAAATTCAGCCTCATCATGCTGGTACTGGGCGGCGTACTGTACTCGCTCGGCTGCATTTTCTATGTAAAGAAAAGCATCAAGTATTTCCATTCCATCTGGCATATTTTCGTTGTCGGCGGCAGCCTGCTGCACTGGTTCTCGGTGTTCTGGGCAATTGCTTTACCTGTAGAATGACGTATTGTTTGTCGGCTTGCGCCGACTCAGGAGGGGCTGCTCGCCCCTCCTAAACCACCCTCGGCAGGGCGGTGACCGCCCTGCACCCGCAGGTTTTATTCTGCTAAGTTGTTAGCATTGCTCAGGGGGTCCTGCACCCGCAGATTATCCTATTGGAGGAGCCTATGAAAACACAACAGGAACGCAAGGCCGCATCCGAGGCCTATATCCGCTCACAGGGCATCGGCGTTTTTGAAGGCCTGCCGTACTGTCCGGACGAAAGCGAAGTCCGTTTCAAGAGCTTTGACGCCATCTGCAAGCGGGCTGTGGCAGCGCTCATCATGACACAGTATGTGTTCGAGCTTGGCAAGGAAAAGCCCGACAATCTCAGCTTTTATGTCGGCCTGCTCAAACGGTACGGCGTGGAGGATGCCCTCTATGCAAAGGAGCACAAGCTCTATTCCATGCAGTTCAGCCAGCAGGATGCGCTGGACGTCGTCTGGGAATACGAATGCTACTGGGCGCTGGTCTGGGCGCTTGGTCTGGTAGATGACATCCGGAATGCCGACACGACCTGCGACTGCGACAAGGCGATCCATCTTGTGGCGGACTGCATGGATATGGATGCCTTCAGGGCGCAGTGCCATCTGCGCAGCCCAGGCGAGATCCTCGACATGCTCGACCTGTATTACCGCTATCACTGGGCATGTGTCCAGAAGCGTGCCATTGACCCGAACCTGCCGACCGGCAATCTGAACGAGGAAGTCGTCTGGGAGCGCCGTCGGGGGCTGGAATGGCTCATCTCCGAGGAAGATGACTGGCACGATATTGCATTGCATACGTGATTGCGCAGAATAAGTGCAATCTGCGGGTGCAGGGCCGCATGGTCCTGCCGAGGGGGCAAGGGGGGCGAGCAGCCCCCCTAAGCGGGCAAAGCCCGCTGAAAACCTATCCTAATATACTATATTCACATTAAAGGAGGAAACAATCATGGCAAAGAAAAGAATCGGCATCCTGACATCCGGCGGTGACTGTCCCGGTCTGAATGCGACCATCCGTGGCGTTGTCAAGGCATGCTACGAGAGAATGGGCGAGGACAATGTGGAGATCGTGGGCATTTCCAACGGCTACTACGGCCTGATTCACGGCCTGTGCAGAACGATGCAGCCGTCGGAGTTCTCCGGCATCCTGACCCAGGGCGGCACCATCCTCGGCACCAAGCGCCAGCCCTTCAAGATGATGACGGTCATCGGGGATGACAATGTCGATAAGGTCAAGAATATGAAGGAGACCTACAAAAAAGAGCGCCTGGACTGCCTGCTCACACTCGGCGGCAACGGCACACACAAAACCTCTGCCCTGCTGGCAGATGAGGGGCTGAACGTGATCGGTCTGCCCAAGACCATCGACAACGACCTCTACGGCACGGATGTGACCTTCGGCTTCCACACAGCAGTGGACATTGCAACCGATGTACTTGACCGTCTGCATACCACGGCAGCAAGCCATTCCCGCATCATCGTCTGTGAGATCATGGGCAATAAGGCCGGCTGGCTGACACTGTATGCCGGCATAGCAGGCGGCGCAGATATCATTCTGCTGCCGGAGATTCCGTATGATATTGACAGCGTTTGCAGCGCCGTTGTCAAGCGTGCCCAGAAGGGCAAGGCATTCTCGATTCTTGCAGTGGCAGAGGGCGTATTTGACACCAAGACTGCCAAGCTCAAGAAGAAGGAGCGTGAGGCATACCGTGCCGAAAACGGCAACGACACCGCCCGCATCGCTGCCCAGATCGAGAAAAGCACCGGCATTGAAGCCCGTGTCTGCGTACCCGGCCATATGCTCCGTGGCGGCACGCCGAGCGCCTATGACCGTCTGCTGGCAACGCAGTTCGGCGTACACGCAGCCAAGCTGATCGCTGAGGAAAAATTCGGCCGCACGGTAGCCTATGTAGACGGCAAAGTCACCGCCAACAAGCTGGCTGACATCGCCGGCAAGAAAAAGCTCGTCGATCCCAAGGGTCAGGAAGTCCAGACCGCCCGTGACCTCGGTATCTCCTTCGGAGACTAAGCGGGCGGCGGGGAGCCCCCGCTGGGCGGGGAGCCCCCGCTGGCGATTTGCTCCGAGGATTACGGTGCACTTTTTCACGACCGCATACCCCCAATGCCTACGGCAAAGGGGGCATCGCTATGTCTCTTAGCACATCGCCGCCATTCGGCGGCTCCTGCGCCGTTCTTCGGGGCTGCATAGGACGGTGCAGTTTATTTCCTTTTCACCGCCAAACAGTGACCGGCGAATCTCTTTCCACCGCCAATCCTGTAAGGAGCGAGCGCAGCGATGCGACACCCCCTGCGAGCAAAGCGATGCTGCCAAGCCGACCACGGCTGTAGGCTGCCTGTGCCACGAACCGCCTATGAGCCTGGTACTCCGCCGCCGCTCCGGAGGAGCGGTCGCAGCGGCAGCATGCGTCATAATTCCCAACCGCACCCAAAGCCGGTGCAGGGTGCAACCCTGCCGTCCGGGAGTC
>JAFXOO010000041.1 GCA_017528675.1 Oscillospiraceae bacterium
ACGACCTCCTACATGGGCGCTACGGATGTTAAGGCGGTCGAGGAGCTCAGCAAGCTGCCGAACATGCAGATCAAGGTCTCCTACGATACTGAACGGACCCGGCTTCATGCGAAGTCTTATGTGTTTTACCGTGACACCGGCTTTACGACAGCGTATGTGGGCTCTTCCAATATGTCCAATGCCGCCATGACAAGCGGCCTGGAATGGAACCTGAAGATCACGGCGCACGACCAGCCGCACACCATCCGGAAAATTGCTGCGACTTTTGAGAATTACTGGAACAGCACGGATTTTTCGCTGTATTCTGCGGATGATCGTCAGCATCTGCTGCAGGCGCTGAAAGCCGAGAAGTATCACGCTGATTCAAGTGATTTCACCTTTGACATCCGCCCGTTTTCCTACCAGCAGGAGATCGAGGACGGCTTCCCGTTGCTGCCGAAGGGTTGCTATATCAAGCTTGAGAAAATGGCGCAGAAGTACATTCTGGACAGCATCCGTCAGGCAGTCGGCAACAAGAGTGTGATCGTCAAGCGGCTTGCAACCTTCACTGAGGACAGCGGTCAGGCGCTCACGCTTTCCAATTTCCTCGCCTATTATCATCTGGATCTTGGTGCGATCTACGGAACGAAGAACAGCTTTGCACGCCTCTGTGTGCAGGCTGGTGTGAAGGAGGATTTCTCCGAAGGAACCGAAGAAATTGTTACAAAAGCACTGCCTCGTCTTTCCTATATCGACTCACATCGTCTGATCGAACTTGTGATAGATTATCTCCCCGAGATCGCCAATTACACGATCCATGATTTTGACGGCGTGCAGCAGAGAATGTGGCAGATGCTGCAGTTTACCATCTGGCAGAAATCCTACGAGGACTGCGGATTCAGCAATCTGCTGGAAGGCTTCCGTCAGATCGCCCGGTCTCCTGTCATGCTGGGCGAGATACTGGAACTGATGTATGTGCGATATGATCAGATTGACTTTATCGATGCGCCGCTGCAATTGGATTTTGATTGTCCGCTTGATGTGCATTGCAGCTATACCAGGGATCAGATCCTCGTTGCGCTTGATTTCATGAAGCCCAGTTCTTTGCGTGAGGGCGTGAAATACCTTGAGGAAAAGAAGACAGCCCTGTTGTTTGTGACGCTCAACAAATCTGACAAAGAGTATTCACCTACGACCATGTACAATGACTACTCCATCAACAGCCAGCTGTTCCATTGGCAGAGCCAGAGTACCACGACACCGGAGAGCAAGACCGGCCAGCGTTATATGCATCACCGGCAGATGGGGACCAATATCATGCTATTTGTCCGTGAGTATAAGAGCACAAAGCTGGGTGCTGCGCCATATACATTCCTCGGACTTGCAGATTTTGTGAGCGCAGAAGGTTCAAAGCCGATGAATATTGTCTGGAAGCTGCGCACGCCGATCCCGGCAAAGCATCTTGTAAAAACAAATCAATTGACGGTGGTGTAACATGAAAACGATCAAAGTAGCGGCAGCAGTGATCTGTGATTCTCTGCAGGAGAAGAAGCGCATCTTCGCAACTGCAAGAGGATACGGCGACTTCAAAGGTCAATGGGAATTTCCAGGCGGGAAGATCGAGCCCGGTGAAACACCGCAGCAGGCGCTTGTCAGAGAGATCCGGGAGGAACTGAATGCTTGCATCCGGGTCGGTGACCTGATTGATACGATCAAGTATGATTATCCGTCGTTTCATCTGTCGATGGACTGCTTCTGGTGTGAGGTTGCAGAAGGCGATCTGACACTATTGGAGGCGCTGGAAGGAAAATGGCTGACAAAGGATGAGCTGGATTCGGTGCAATGGTTGCCGGCGGATCTGACACTGATTGAGCAGGTTCGTCGGGGAATGGAAGATGCATGATCAAGGACAAAAACGCACTGTACTTCCTTGCAAATGAAGAAAGAGACCATCAGAATCTCAATAAATTCACAGGAAAGCTGGCTAAATTCACGCAACAGCCGCATCTTTCAGGCAGCAGACTGGGAAACTGAAGGAAAACCCGTATCTCACACCGAGATACGGGTTTTCTGTAAAACATGTTTCATAAGCTTCACCGGATGAATGCTATACAGTGAGTCGCTCCAGACCTTACTCATCATCGTCAATATCCGTCTCATGAATGAGACCTTTCTCCATTAGGCGAAGCACCTCATCCGGCGTTTACACACCAGAATTACAGTAACAGCGAAAATGCACGCTGATTCGTACATTTTCGCTGTTGCATGGCGTCCCAGACAGGAATCGAACCTGCGGCGTTTCGCTTAGGAGGCGAACCCTCTATCCTACTGAGGTACTGGGACATATGAAATTTGAAACAGAACAGGCATCCGGTCGCATGATTGTTTAGGAGGCGTCCGCTCTATCCAACTGAGCTACCGGGGCATGTTCTATGATGCCGAAAAGCCGGCATTTTTGCTGATGCAATCACACATCATTTTTATTATACCACACCTTGCTGAAAAAAGCAAGTGCTTCAGAAGATTTTTTTGCAATGCCTTATCCTTGCGCAGGACGCTTTGTCTCCCGACATAGGCTCCCCGTTCCATCCGGCACAGTACAGCCTGCCGATAAAGCCCCTCCTAAGTCGGCGCAAGCCGAAGTTGTCAGCATTGGCTCCCAAAACCCAGAAAACCACTTTTTTACTGACGGAAACGCTGCTGTCAGGCAATCTGACAGCAGCGTTGTCTATATCAGAATTTCACTTCCGCCCGGAACTTTGTTTCCGTACAGGAAAGCGTCAGCTTACCGGCGTTTGCCTGTGCCGCATGCTCTGCAAGCGTCAGCCCCAGCCCGGTGCCCTGCGAGTTGCTCCGTGCGGCATCGCCCCGCACGAAGGGGGTTTTAAGCTCTTTCGTGGAAACCTGCTCTGTGACGGTATTTTCGAGCATAATGCGCTTCGGACTGAGCGCTGCTTCGATGGTGCCGCCTTCCGGGGTGTATTTGACGGCATTGGACACAAGGTTTTCAACGATGATTTCCAGCCCTGACCAGTCTGTTGTGATGACAGTATCGCCCTGCACACTCCATGTGATGTGCTTTTCTTCAAGCAGCGGTGCATATTTCCGGAATGTCTCCCCGGTCAGCTTTGCCAGATCGACCGGCTCTTTGCGGAGCTTCTGCTGTTCCATGCTGCCGAGTTGCAGAGTCCGGTTGATGATGGAGTCCGTGAATGTGACGTTTTCAAGGATGGCACCAAGATAGCGGTGCTGCTCCTCCTGTGTCATGTCACAGTCCCGGAGGTTCTCCGCATATCCGCCGATTGCCATGAGCGGCGTCTTGATGTCGTGTGCCAGGTGATTCGTCAGGTCACGCTGGTAATCCTCAAACGCATAGCGTGCCTGGTTGAGCGTGTGCCGCCGCCATACCCAGAGTGCTGCGAGGAACGACAGAATGCCGGCACACAGCAGCGTATACTTCCAGAAGTACCGCTGAATCTGCGGGTCATGCGAATCAAGCATGAACCCAAGCTGTAATGTATACAGCTTGTCGTCAATATAGACGGACGAACGTTCAAAGAATGCGTAGATATTGTCCTCCAGCCCACTGAACCCGCCGGCATTCGTCGTGTCACTCACAGAGCGGAACGGCTCAAACTCCTGAAAACGGTCGAATGTATCCTGTTTTTCACCCATGAAAGCGGTCAGCGCATTGTAAGGGTAGATTTTGCTGTTCAGCGTATGCAGCTCCACCAGCTCATAGCGGTCGCCGGGGATGGTGATGTGAATCGGCTGGGATGCCAGCTCCGTCTCCTCATGCAGCGGACTGTCAGAGTCCGCCTCCTCAATGAGCTGCATGACACCTTCGTGCGGGATAAACGTATGTGTCGCCCGATCCAGATAGACACTCGTGAGCTGAGTCCGGATATAATGCATATCATTCTCCTGCTCTGCCATCTTTTCATAATCGGCAAAGAGCTGATCGACCGCCGGCATCCCAAGATCCACTTTGTCGCAGACAAAATAGCCGCTGTCCGTATCCTCCTTGCCGAATTTGACATAGGTCAGAAGTGCCTGCCGGTTCGTTACCAGAATATTGTCCTGGTCGTCGAGCAGCACTGACGTACTGTGGCAGTCCGGAGAATAGAGCGGCACGATCTGTACCATGCCGGATGAACCCTTGGCAGGGAACAGCGGATCATCGAACGTCACATCAAATACCTGAAACATCGTCAGTCGTGCCCTGATCTCCTGCATCCGGCTTTCCGGTGCGGATTTGGCGGTAACCTTGTTGATCTCCCGGAGCTGCATGTCAAGCGTTTCACCGATCTGCTCCTTGCCCATTTGAAAGATTCTCTGGTCAATCCATGTCCGGAACAGCACTCCGAACACCAGTGAGAGCGCCAGCACCACAACGAGCGCTTTGAGAATGAGCTCCAGCAGCATTGTCCGTTTCGGACGGTAAGTTGTTTTGTTTTTATCATGATCCCTCCCATAAATGGCTATTTTTCGGTCAGCTTATACCCTCTGCCGATGACCGTGCGGATCTGGCTCCCCGCACGCCCAAGTGCCCTGCGCAGGTGCTTGATGTGGTTGTCCACCACCCGATCCACACCGTAATAGTCCTCGCCCCACACATTGTTCAGGAGCGTGTCCCGGTCAATGACCCAGCCCGGATGCTCCATGAGATAGCGCAGAATCGCAAAACTTTTCTGCGTCAGCTCGACCTCGCTTCCGTCCACGAAGCACAGGAGTTTCCGGGTGTCGAGCGAGATCGCCCCGCAGCGAAGAACGGCATCCGGATGCCCCTCCCGCCGCTTGACAATGGCAGTGCATTTGGCAAACAGCGCCGACAGCAGGAAAGGCTTGACGATGTAGTCATCGCATCCGAGATCATAGCCGTGCAGGATATCCTCCTCCCGGCCTCTTGCGGTGATAAACAGCACCGGAATGTCGCTGACACGCCGGATACTGCGGCAGATCGTGAATCCATCCGCTC
>JAFXOO010000391.1 GCA_017528675.1 Oscillospiraceae bacterium
AATTGCAGCCTTGGGGGAAAGCAGCTTTTTATCCAGCATGGAACGAAGCGGTTCTGTATGGCGATAATGCATCGTGTACCAGACAGTTCCCCTGTCCTCAAATACATCGAGCAAAGCAGAAGGAGATGCATCCTCCTGGGATGCCTGCATGGTCTGCAAGCGTGACAGAGCTGCCTCACGAACCGGCGTCCATTGCAGTGCTGTGTTCTCCTGATAGGGGACAAATGAGCCGTTTTCATCCAGCATGCACCACTGCATCGGCAACAGCTCGCAAAGCGTGATCTCCTCCTTGGAAGCCTGGTCTACCGCCCGGTAATAGAGCTCCATTCCGGAAACATAAACCGCTTCACGGATAACATATCTGTCAAGTACCGCTGTCCCGCCTGGCAATGTGGCACGCTGTACAGCAGCGGGAAAGTTTTCGGGTGTATCACTGTTCCAGTTCACGTTTACGCCCCCTTCCCTGCTGTGATGGCATTGACCACATCTGCAAGCTCTTTATGCGTGCCGGCAGCACTGTCCATTGCTTTTTTGTGAAGCGGCAGATCGCTGTAGTGCTCCACAAACATGATCTGCTGCGCTTCCTCCGTCAGAAGATACTGAAGCCAGAGCATCCCGACACGACGGGCACCGGGTTCTGCATTGCTGTTAATACAGCAGTACATCTCATACTGAAGCGGTATTCCCTCCGGTGTTTCCACCGGACGCATATGCACAGCGCCGGCACTGATGCCGGTATGCTCCGCAGTAACCATGCAGGAGGAGCTTGCAAGTACGGGGTGACTGCCGTCATTCAGGAAGCCCTCAAGCTGCTCCGCACCCTGCTGCTTGGTATTCTGTCCGGCTATGAATTCAGCGGCGCTGCTGTCAAACAGTGTATCCGACGGCAGGTCGTTAAATGCAATCGGCTCGCTGTTCTTCAGATCCGGCGTGCGGTGCTCATTATACAACAGAACAGGCGCACTGCATGCAAGCGGAACAAACGCCTCGAACTGGGTCATATCCGCAGCATACACATCCTGTAACGCATAGGTCAGAGCCGTCAGACCTGTGGCATGTTCTGCCGCAATGGGATCCTGGGTGTCCATCAGCACTGCCGGCTGCTCATCGACTGCATCAAGACCGGCAAGCGCTTCAGAAAACGTGTCATCCGCATAAATCCGAAGCTTGATGCCGCAGCCCGGATGCTCCCGCTCAAAGCCATCTGTCAGCCGCTCATACATGGCGCACAATTCCTTTTCATCGGCATTTTCAGGAAGCGGCATCCAGACACTGATTACCTGCGGCTCAATTTTTCCGGTCTCTACCGTTGCGGCAAGCTCCGGTTCCGGCTGGGGAATCCGGGTAATGGCAAACACGGATGCACTCAAGCAGAACAGGCACATCAGAAGCCCCAGCAATCCCGAACGGCTCGTCCGGACCTTCCCGCCAACGGGCTTGACGCCAAGCAGCGCTCCGCCCAGGGAGGCAGCATCGGGATGGCTTACTGAAAGCGCAGCACGCACAGTCTCCTCGGCAGGGTCACCTCTCCCGTCAACGGGCATCAATGCAGACAAAAAGCTGCACAATCCGCTCAGATCTTCAGCAACAGACCCCTCCGGCCGGATTGGTTCAGAGCTGAGTGTCATGGTGCCGTCTGCTGCAAAGCTCAGATGTTCCTCACGCAGCATTCCATAATAGAGCCCTGCCTCGTGCAGTGCCGCAAAGCTGTCGCAGAGTGCAGCACCAAGGCTTTGTACATAAGTCGGTGTGATGCGGATCTTCAGTCCTGAAAGCGTCATACCACCGGGCATATCGTAAGTATAGTATGCCGTCCCGTTCGCCTGGAACATGGCAGTAACCGGCGAGATATGCGGCAGCCCTCTGCGCAGAATCTTACCCGTTTCCGCAAAGCTATGAAGCCCCTTTGCAAAAGCCGGAGCCTGTTCCTCCTCCACCGTCAGCTCTGTCTCCATACGGGCTGTAATATCCATGGGGCAGTATTCCCGGATGCAGACCCGGGCATTGTCCGCACCGTCCGCAGCTTCATAGGTGATGGATGCATCATCCATACTCAGCGGTGTCAGGATGCGATAGCGGTCATGCAGCAGAATGCCGGTTGTCAGTGCAAGCTCCGCTGAAGCCTTTTGAAAATCAAGATCCATAAGCTACTCCTGTAGGGAAACAAAATTTCCCTTGTTTTTACATACATATGTATATTATAACACATTATATCGAAAATGTCAAATGGTAATTCCACAAGATACGGGAACATGTAAAAATCGGCGCCTCAAACTTGTGCAATCTGCGTAACAGCGCTTTTCTGGGCTTATGAAATAGGAAAGCGCCGGAGTTTCTCAGGCTCCGGCGCATGGTTTGACAGCATTTTTCAGCTTCCGTAGGTATCATCTGTGCAGCCGCATGACGGACTGGCGTCAGTAAGTGTCTGGGGTGAGAATTCCTCTGCCGGGAAACGCATCCGGTCAAATACGGCACACGGTGTCTCCGGGTCGGCGGTGCATTCCTTCGTGGGAATGGTGTAATCATAGGTCGGCACCAGCAGCGTAACCGGGCGGGTCAGCTCGATGACCGAGAACAAGCCAAGCGTCATCACAACCGTGCGCATCGTCTGTGGAACCGTATCTCCCGGACACTGCTTGCAGACAGAGCCGATCTTTGTCTCCAGTGCCAGCGGCGGGACAACCTGAACATTGGCGGTCGGCAGATTGACCACCTCACAGCAGGCATCCGTGCTGCCGATGCTGCATCCGTTGCTGGAGAAGGTTTGGGTGTTGGATTCGGCTCCGAACAGGATGCTGCTCTTGCTTGCATAAAGTGTGCCCCCCATGAGCTGCGGTGTGTCACACGCATGGTCATAGCACAGCAGATCCACCCGGAATGTAAAGGTCAGGTCAATATTATAAAATCCCCGGTTGAACGGCACCGGTTCAAGCCGCATGCAGACATCCTGGACACGGACACATTTGCATTTGACAAGCTGGACGCTTGCGGGCAGCTCCCCTGCATCAAGGATGACCGGTACATTGTTCAGGCAGTCCCGGTCTGAACAACTGTCAAACACCCGGCTCACCTTGACCGGAACGGCTGCCCCGGTATCCTGACGAGGTGCAGGATCGCCTGGTAAATTGGTATCGTAATTCATAATAGCCCTCCTGTTCTGTACAATAGGGATGCAGATGCAGCCCTTAGTACAGAGTATTCAGGAAGGCTATTCTTTGTGACTATTCTTCATCATTCAGCGCATCATTTGCCTTTTCAATCGCAGTATACAGCAGTGCAACCGCACCAACCACCAGCAGCTTCTTGATAATTGTGGATTTCAGGGATTTGCGCTTTTTTTCCTTTCTGGATTTCTGTGAATTCAGAAGCTTACAGAGCTTCTTGTGTTTCTTCTTCTTTTTCAGGAACAGCATAATACTCACCTCACTCTGTCACGGGTTCGCCGTAAATCTGGCGAAAGAAGCAGGAATAGCTGCCGGTATGGCAGGCGTTTCCGGTCTGCTCGACATTCACAAGCAGGGTATCATTGTCACAGTCGGCAAATATCGAGACAACTTTCTGAAGATGCCCTGAGGTTGCACCCTTATTCCAGAGTTCCTTGCGGGAACGGCTCCAGTACCAGGTGTAACCTGTCTCAAGCGTCCTGCGCAGGCTCTCCTTGTTCATATATGCAAGCATCAGCACCTGCTTTGTTCTGACATCCACTGCAATAGCGGGGATGAGCTCGGATTTCTCAAAATACTTATCCAGATCATTCAGATTGAATCCCATGTAACAGACTCCTTTCGTTAATGCAATACAGATTTTGGCGTCAAACTGCAAGGACGGCGGCACCTTTGCTAAACCGGCCTGGAGAATCCCGGAAGGCAACCCATAGTCGGAAAGCAGTTGCAGGGCATCCTCCCGGATGTCGATATCCGCTTCCTCCGAGACAATGATCTCCTCCAGAAACCGGAAGATCTCACCGGCATACGGTAGCTGATAACCGAACCACGGGTCCAGATACCTGTCAAGGCAGAACAGCAAATCCTTCCGCTGCTGTTCATCTGCATCCTGATAATAGGCACGGATTGCAGCAACCCCCTGCCGGATAACTGCTTCTTCACGGTCTGAGTAAGTTGCGTATAGCATCAGCCGAGCTTGGATGCACAGAGCACTGACTGAAGCCGATCCATGACACGGTTGCGCTCGTCCTCGGATTCAAAACTGATGACAGTGTAGTTTTCCTTCGGATCGCCGCAGTTGAAGTCAAACTGAATCTTGATACCCGCCTTCTGGCGTCCGGATGTCATGGTCAGGTCCGCTGCGTAGATATGTGCCACATGATCGAGGCAGATGATTTCATCCTTGATTCTGCAATACAGCATAGCAATTCTCCTTTAACGCACAATAATGCCCTTGCTCCGGCAATCGTCTTTCACCTGCTGCACGGTCAGCTCCCTGAAATGGAACAGCGATGCAGCAAGTGCTGCCGAGCAGTCGGTTTTTTCAAAGGCTTCGGCAAAATCCCCCAGCTTGCCTGCGCCGCCGGAGGCAATGACCGGGATGCTGACGGCATCGACCACAGCCTTGAGCATCGGAAGGTCAAAGCCGCCCTTGACGCCGTCCGTGTCGATGGAATTCAGACAGATTTCGCCGGCGCCGAGCTGCTCGATCTGTCTGACCCAGTCAAGCAGGTCAAGCTGCATATCAATGCGTCCGCCGTTGATATAGACCGTCCAGTTCCCCGCAGGTGTTTTCTTGGCGTCAATGCCTACGCAGATACACTGGCTGCCAAAAATATCCGCACCGTCCTTGATGAGCTGCGGATTTTTGACCGCCTGCGAATTGACGGATACCTTGTCTGCACCCGCCCGCAGCGTTTCCCGGATATCGTCCACGGTCTTGATACCACCGCCGACGGTCAGCGGAACAAATACACGCTTAGCCGTTTCACGCACCACATCGAGCATCACGCCACGCCCTTCATGGGAAGCTGTGATGTCATAGAAAACAATCTCGTCAGCACCCTGCTTGTTGTATTCTGCGGCACATTCCACGGGGTCACCAACCTCACGGATACCTTCAAAATTCACGCCTTTGACAACCTTCCCGTCACGCACATCGAGACAGGGAATAATTCGTTTTGCGAGCATAGCGCCCTCCTTTACTCGTTGATGGGTCTGCCCTTTTTGGATTGCTTCAACGTATCAATGCTGCTCTGATCGACCCATTCTTCCGTATAGGTACAGTCACAGCAGATATACCGGTTGACACGAACAGCAGAAAAGATCGTCACACCGGTCATAATCCCGATTTTGGAATCATTCGGGAAACCGTTGTTTACGAAGCAGATCAGATCCGTACTGCCGCACTTGGGGCATCGTTTGGTATGCTTCATCACGCATTCTCCTTGGTATAAGCGACAGCTTCCGCCAGATCCAGCGTTCCCTGATAGAGCGACTTGCCTGCAATTGTGCCATACAGTCCCATCTTCTGACAAATGCGGATGTCCTCCATCGTATGCACTCCGCCGCTTGCGATGACATTCATGGACACCGCATCATGCAGCGCACCGAGCTGCTCCGCATTCACGCCGGAAAGTGTGCCGTCCTTGGAGATATCCGTGAAAATGACCGTCTTCACGCCCATTTTCTCCATCTCCTGCGCAAGAGCGATGTAATCCACGGTCGATGCATCCAGCCATCCCTCAACTGCCACGAAGCCATTCTTTGCGTCAATCCCGACGGCGATCCGCTCTCCGTATTCTTTCACGGCCTCTGCAACCAGACCGGGATTCTTCAGCGCTATGCTTCCTAAAATCACACGGGACACACCGCCGGAGAGATAGAGCTCCATCGTCTCCATCGTGCGGATGCCGCCGCCGACCTCGACCCTGAGCGGCGTGTGCTTCGCCACATCAAGAAAGATCTCTGTATTCACGGGCTTTGCGTCCTTGGCGCCGTCCAGATCAACCATGTGGATCCATTCTGCGCCGGCCGCAACAAAGCTCTGCGCCGTCTGCATGTAGTCCTCAGCGACCTTGTGTGCTGTGCCGTAGTCGCCCCGCACCAGCCGCACACAGTTGCCGTCCTTAATGTCAATTGCCGGTAAAATGATCATAACTGATTCCCTTTCTGCTTTTCTGACTCCGGAATTCTTGCATAGAACTGCACTTTTCCGCAATTCGGGCAGAACCATGCATCCATCTGGTAATTCTTCGGCATGGCATACTTTTCCTTTGTTGTAAGCGTGGAAATGCCCATGTTGAACATTGCTTCTTTCAATGCGGTGCCGCATTCACATTGCTTCATACGAGTCCTCCGAAATTCCGCAGAATTTGCAGCCCGACTTCGCCGGATTTCTCAGGATGGAACTGCGCTCCGAACACATGACCGCCGTCATAGACCATCGCCGGTACTTTCCCGCCGTACTCTACCCAGGCTGCCAGAGCGTTCTCGCAATTTCTTGCCGCATAGGAATGCACGAAGTAGACATAGCTCTCCGCCGGGAGATTCCGGAGCAGCGGGCAGGGTATGCCCATTTCAAGCTTGTTCCACCCCATGTGCGGGATGATAAGCCCCGGAGCATCCATGCGCTCCACCGTACCGGGAATCAGTCCCAGACCGGCACATTCTTCAAATTCATAGCTTTTCTCCAGAAGCATCTGCATGCCGAGGCAAATGCCAAGCAGCGGCTTCTTCTGCGCCTGCTCCTTCAGCACTGTCGCAAGACCTTTGGCCTCCAGCATCTTCATTGCTGCCGGAAATGCCCCCACACCGGGCAGAATTACTTCATCAGCCGCTTCAAGCTCAGCGGGATTATCGGTCAGCTTGCTTTCCATGCCGAGATAATCCAGCGCATTCTTGACGCTGAAAATATTACCGGCACCGTAATCTACAATTGCGATCATCCAAGTATTCCTTTCGTGGAAAAGGCCTCCCCTGTCCCGGTCGGCGCAGAGGCAATCCGCAGGGCATGGGCAAGCGCTTTATAGGCGGCTTCCGTCTTGTGGTGGTCGTTCTTGCCATAGAGCACATTGACATGCAGCGTCAGACCGGCATTGAACGCAAACGCCCGCAGAAATTCCTCTGTAAGGCAGGTATCATAGGCACCGATCATCGGATTTGTGAATTCCGCATTGAAAACCAGAAACGGCCTGTTACAAATATCCAGTGAGCAGAATGCCAGCGACTCATCCATCGGGATATACGCATGCCCATAACGGGCAATGCCGGTCTTGTCACCAAGCGCCTGGTTCAATGCCTGACCAAGCACAATGCCGGTATCCTCCACTGTGTGGTGCGCATCGACATGCGTATCACCTACTGCATGAATCGCCATCGGAATCTGGCTGTGAACGGAAAGTGCCGTCAGCATGTGATCGAAAAAGCCGATGCCCGTTGAAATATCCGTCTTTCCGTCCGCCGGCAGAATCGTCACGGTGATATCTGTCTCTTTGGAAGTCCGTGTTACCGTTGCAGATGTCATGTCTGTTCCTCCTTCAGAATCTCACGGAGTGCAGCATACAGCAGTTCCATCTCATCGGGCGTGCCGATGGTAATGCGCAGATACTGGCTGATTCTCGGCTTATTCCAATAGCGCACAAAAATATGCCGTTCCTTGAGCTTTTCAAAGATCACACCTGCATCAGCAGTCTCATGCTTTGCAAAGATGAAATTACTGTAGGAATCCGGGAACGTAAATCCGAGCGTCCTCAGTTTTTCCTTTGCATCCTCACGGGTGGCGCTGATCTTCGCCGTAGTTTCACGGAAATAGGCGTCATCCTCCAGTGTTCTGGCACCGCACAACAGTGTGATCTGGTTCATTGTATAGGAATTGACCGAGAATTTCACATCGTTCATGTAGCGGATAAGCTTCTCAGACCCGATGGCAAACCCGATACGCATGCCTGCCATGGAGCGTGATTTCGAGAAGGTCTGCACAACGAGCAGGTTCTCGTACTTGTCCAGCAGCGGCAGAGCACTCTCGCCGCCGAAGTCAATATACGCCTCATCCACGATGACTATCGAATCCGGATTCGCCCTGAGAATTGCCTCGACTGTCTCCAGCGATTCCAGGACACCGGTCGGCGCATTGGGATTCGGGAAGATGATACCGCCGTTTTCCCTCGCATAGTCCTTCGGGTCAATGCGGAAATCCTCTGTCAGCGGAATCTGCTTGTAGGGAATCCGGTACACATCCGCCCAGACATCATAGAACGAATAGGTCACATCCGGGAACAGAACCGGCTTTTCTCCGTTGAAAAATGTCATGAACGCCATTGAGATCACATCGTCCGAACCAACGCCGACAAAGACCTGTGACGGTCTGACAGCATAGGTCTTTGCAATAGCATCGACCAGAATCTGTGCATTCGGATCGGGATACTTACGCATCATGGATATATCAAAATTGTCCAGAATGTCCTGCACACCCGGTGCGGGCGGATAGGGATTCTCGTTGGTGTTCAGCTTGGTGATATTGCTCAGCTTCGGCTGTTCGCCGGGTGTGTAAGGCACGACCCGGCGGATATTGTTTTCCCAGCTCATAGGAGATTCTCCTTACATAAAGATTCAGCTTATTGACTGCTTCCGGAACAGCGCACTCATGCCGGACAACAGACGTTGTTTCTTTCGGTTATATAACCAGTATGGTGGCGGCATCCGATAGAGAGCATCTCTATGAATGCCGTTTTCAAACGATACCCCGATGATTCAGTCTTCAAAGCGTACCTTGATCGCATTGGCATGTGCCGTCAGACCCTCACGCTCTGCGATCAGCACAATGTCATCCTTAGCCTGACGCAGTGCTTCCTCTGTGTAATAGATATAGCTCGAACGCTTCAGGAAGCTGTTGACACCAAGGGGCGAGAAGAATCTTGCAGTGCCGGATGTTGGAAGAACGTGGTTCGGGCCTGCGTAATAATCACCGAGCGGCTCGGAAGCGTAGGCACCAAGGAAGACGGAACCTGCATTGTCCAGCGCACCGATCAGCTCAAGAGGATTCTCCATCACCACTTCAAGATGCTCCGGAGCGATGGCGTTGGCAAGCTCGACCGCCTGTGCACGGTCCTTTGCAATCAGCATTGCACCGAAATTTGTCATGGATTCACGGATGATTTCCTTACGCTCCAGATATTCCATCTGGCGCAGTACTTCAGCTTCGACTCTGTCAGGGAGCGTCGGGTCGGTAGTAATAAGAATCGCAGAAGCAAGCTTGTCGTGCTCCGCCTGACTCATAAGATCCGCAGCAACAAACTTCGGGTCAGCCGTTTCGTCTGCCATGACGAGAATCTCGCTGGGACCGGCGATCATGTCGATGTCTACCACACCGTACAGCAGCTTCTTTGCCGTAGCCACGAAAATATTGCCGGGGCCGACGATCTTGTCAACCTTCGGAATCTCCTCCGTGCCGTAGGCAAGTGCTGCAATCGCCTGTGCTCCGCCGGAGAGAAAGACTCTGTCCACACCGCAGATGGCGGCTGCGACAAGGATATCCT
>JAFXOO010000042.1 GCA_017528675.1 Oscillospiraceae bacterium
AGATGACGGAAAAGATGCAAGCAGATGTGCCGCCAAGCCGTCAGGCGGGCTTTGTGCGGTGTTGCCTATAATTATTATACCTTATTTAATGAAAAAAGTCAATGCATTTTGTGAAGTTTTGCGCAGCAAAACACAGCTTTTGCAAGAAATGCAACGCCCGGTACCGGCGGTACAGAAAACGCCGCAGGACTTCCGGCTGTGCTCAGAAATCCTGCGGCGTATTGGTGCGGTCTATCGGGCGGTGATGGTTCTGAGGACAACGCCGTCCTCGTCGAGCGAGCCGGAGCTGTTCCGGTAGCCCCAGACCTCCAGCGCCAGTCTTGTGGCATCCTCCGGCAGATCAGCGCTGACCTGTACGATGCCGGATTCGGGCACTGTCTGGTAACCGAACGAGAAGGACGTCCACTTTCCGGCCTTTCCGGTCTCGGTGTTCACAACGGCCGGGTCCCAGACGCCCCAGCTCAGTTCCAGCTCGGCGCCGGGCTCTGCCTGGACGGTGAAAGTCACGGTATGGCTGCCCAGACCGTTGCAGGCACGCCATTTCCCGGCCTCCTCTTTCTGGAAGGATACCGTATAGTCAGGCTTCTGCATCTCCCCGGAGAGAAGCAGCCGCTTGAGGAGTGCCAGATCAAACACATCCGTCATGCCGTCGCTGTTCAGGTCGGCGTTCCGGGACGAGAGGTGGCGGTCTGTCTTTCCGTGGATGCGGTCTTGCAGCGTCAGGATGTCCTCCGCATTGCACAGGCCGTTCTCATCCGCATCGCCGGACAGCGTAATTCCCTGCACATCCATGATGCGGTTGCCGTTGGAGCCGATGGCACATTCCGGCGGATCGACCGTATTCCGGAAGACCTGTGCCGAGCATTTCCAGCCGGAGACGAAATCCACGGAGGCGTCGTCGAGAAAGAGCGAATTTTCGTAGATTCTGGCATTCTGACCCCATTCGGGTTCGGGGCAGTAGAGGTCAAACCCGTAGAGCTGTTTTTCACAGCCGTTCCGGTGGCCGGTATTCCGGCGGATGATACAGTCATTGCCCTTGATTTCGATGAAGCTGTTGGCGCCGTTTTCGCCGGAAATACAGGAGCCGTCGAAGGTGCAGTCCTCTATGACCGTGCCGTAGGTGAATTCCTTGATATCCACGCATTCTGCTGCCACACGGTAGATGTTGCAGCTCCGGACAGTGTTGTAATGGCATGCAAAGCCATAGCCCTCGGTGCCGATGGCGGAGCCGATATAGATGCCCTCGCCGTATTTCGGGGTAACGGTGCCGGTGTCGTGGACGGCACAGTTTTCCACAAGGCAGTGGGCGGAATTGTCCCGCAGGTGGATGCCCTCCGAGCCGGTGTTGAATACCTCGCAGCCGGAGATGATGCTGTAGCAGGACTGATCGAGCACGATGCCCTTCTGCGCCTCACCGACCCGCAGGTTTTCGATGCGCCAGTAGTCCCCCATGATGGACAGGGCGACTTTGTTGGACTGGTCGGTGCCGCAGATGGTTGCCGGGTGTTCGGGATCCTCGCTGCGCAGGATGATGGGGGCTTCTGCGGTGCCGGCTGCATCTGCAAAGAATGCCGCCCATTTGCCCTGCCACTTGTCGTTTTCGTAGGTGCCTTCCCGCAGGATGATCTCATCGCCCGCTCTGGCATCAGCAAGGGCGGCGGTCAGTCCGGCGGTGTCCGTGACGAGCACTTCCCTGGTGCCGGCGGAAACCGGCGCCGGTGCTCCGGCAGACAGCACAGCGGCAGTCAGCAGTGCTGCCGCACAGATGCGGCGTTTCACAGCCCTTCGTAGAAGCGGACGGCTGCGTCCTGCTCCTCCTGTGTGGGATGTCCCTTGGAGGTGCCGCCGACCAGCAGGAACGGCCCGAAGGTATTGAACCCCTCACAGCGGTATGTCCCGATGACCTTGCAGTGCTTTTCCTCTGCCGTTTTGGTCAGATCGGCAAAATAGCGGTCGTTCGGCATGCCGGCTGTGATGATGAGAAAGACCTCTTTATGCTCCGGGAGATGCTCTGCTGCATAGCGACGCAGCTTTCTGGCGGGATGCTCTGCATAGATGCCGGAGGCGAATCCGATGCGGTCAAAGCCTGACAGATCGGGTTCTTCTTCCATGCAGTTGAAAACGGTGACTTCGTGCGCTGCGGCGATGGCATCTACAAGCTTCTTGGTGTTGCCGTGGTGCTTGGAGTAGTAGACAATGGCTGTTTTCATGGGGATACCTCTTTTCTGAAACATGAAATGTGGCTGGGGGGGATTTCTTTTTATAACAACTTAGCAGAATAAAACCTGCGGGTGCAGGGCGGTCACCGCCCTGCCGAGGGTGGTTTAGGAGGGGCGATAAGCAGGCAGCCCAAATCTTTGATTTGGTGCTGATCGCTTATGCAAAGCTCAGCCCCTCCTGAGTC
>JAFXOO010000392.1 GCA_017528675.1 Oscillospiraceae bacterium
AGACCGCCGAAGCGGTCTGTCCGATGGTCATGTTTCGTCTGTCTTGTCAGGTGTGTCACCTTCGGGAGTATCGGCATCGGGAGTCTCTGTGGGCTCGACAATATCGGTCTCCGCATCTTCCTCCCATGCCTCCTCAACGAGCTCGTCGTCCATGGCAGCGGCACGCTCCTCATTGTAGGCAACGGCATCGTCAATGATCTCGCTACAGCTTCTTGCCACATCGGATGCGATATCCTTGACGGCATCCTTGGCACGAAGTGCGGCAGCCGTGACCCTGGTATAGAACTTTTTGGCGTCATCACTGGTCAGAATCATGACACTTGCCGTACCCAGTACCACAGCGCTGGCAGCAATCCCAAGCTTTACAAATGGAATCATCATTTCAATCACCTCATCATTCTCTCAGCCAACAGGAGCCGTTCTCCTGTCCTGCTCTTATTTTACCACAATCCCTGTAAAAAGTCAACGGGTTTTATGCATTTTTCATATTATCCTTTCCAGGTGCGGACGCAGCCCCGGAAACCGATGGATTCTGCAAGCCGCCGGTTATTTCAGATACTCCACCAGCTCTGCAAATTCCTGCCGGTAGCTGTCCTGCAAATCCGTCCTGCCGAGGAGCTCTTTGATCTGGTCATAGCTTGCGCCGTAGCGTTCCCGGTCACCGACAATCATGCCGAACTCCGTCACTGCCGCCGCAAAGGCAAGATTTCTGCTGATCTGTCCGGTATAGCAGTCCTTCACAGTGACAGGATACTCCCGGAGCTGGCTCTCATCGCCGTCCGGCGCCTTATAGCGCATGGAAACGGTCAGCAGCGGAGCATTCACGGTTTCCTGCCCTGCATCGGCAGAAGACTGCTTGCAGACATCATTCTGATTCTGAACCTCCTGCTTCCCCTGCCCGGTGAGCACCAATTCATACAGCGCTGTTACGGAATGGCCGGAGCCGATCTCGCCGGCATCGACCTGATCGTTCGCAAAATCCTCATCCGCAAGCAGCCGGTTCTCGTAGCCGATCAGGCGGTAGCTCTCCACCATCTCCGGATCAAAGCCCACCTGGAGCTTCACATCCTTCGCTACCGTATACAGCGTGCCGCCCATTTCCTGCACAAGCACCTTGCGGGCTTCGAGCTCGGAGTCAATATAGGCATAGGCGCCGTTGCCATTGTCAGCGAGTGTCTCCATGTTGTCATCCTTGATGTTGCCTTGGCCAAATCCCAGAACCGAGAGGAATACGCCGCTCCTGCGCTTCTCCTCCACGAGCTTTTTCAGCTCCTCCGGGGTGGATATGCCGACATTCAGATCACCGTCCGTAGCGAGCATCACACGGTTGTTGCCGCCCTCGATGAAGTTCTTCTCAGCGATTTCATAGGCCTTGCGGATGCCTGCCTCACCGGCTGTGGCGCCGCCTGCCTCCAGGGAATTGATCGCATCGGTAATAGCGTTCTGGTCGGCACCGGAGCAGCCCTCCAGCACAACGCTTTCCTGTCCGGCATAGGTCACGATGGAGATACGGTCGTGTTCATTCAGTTCCGGTGCCAGCATGTTGATGGCATTCTGCACGAGCGGAAGCTTGTCTGCGCAGTACATCGAGCCGCTCACATCAATGAGGAACACGAGATTCATCGGCTGGCGCCCGGCCATGTCGATTTCCTCAGCCTGAAGCCCCACCAGAAAGAGCTGGTTGTCCGGATTCCACGGGCAGTCATACATCTCCGTTGTCACTGAGAGCGGAGCACCGTCCGTCGGGGCGGGATAACTGTAGTGGAAATAGTTGATCATCTCCTCAATGCGCACGGCACCGGAAGGGATTTCCTGCCCGCTGCGGAGCATCCGGCGCACATTGGAATAGGACGCCGTGTCCACATCCGCCGAAAATGTCGAAAGCGGCGCATCTGCGGTGTTCTGGAAGCCGTTTTCGGTGATCGGCGCATAGGACTCGCTGTTCATATCATCGGCATAGAAGCCTTCGATTGCCGCATCACAGGCTTCGTACTGCACGCCTTCCAGCCCCTGCATATTCTGACTGACTTTGCGTGAGGGCGAAACGGTTTCGTTCTTTGCACCGCAGCCCGTCAGGGAGAGCAGCAGCGAGGTGATGAGCAGTGCCGAAACGGCGGCTTTCCGTGTTCTTGTTGTATTCATCATAGCAGGTTCCTCCTTGTTCAGTTCGTTATCTCACTTGATCGATGCCCATACATAGATCAGTGCGTCAGGGTTCGTGTCGTTTGTCAGGTACATTTTGTCATAAAAGGCGTCATCTTCGGTCTGCGGTTCACACTGCACGGGTGTGCAGCCGTTTTGCAGGAGCGACTGCCAGCCGCTGTGGCACAGCATTCTGCCATCGAGCGTAACCTCGATCTGCGGCGCATCCGCAAAGCTCAGCGACCAGCCATCCTCCGTTCTTGCCAGCGGCAGGAGATACACATGCCCGGCTTCGAGCAGATAGGGGGAGCTGTTTTCCAGCGTAAACTCGGCATCCGGCTGCTCGCCGGTGTTGTAGCAGTCCCGCAGGGCGAGCGTGTAGTGCATTATGCCCGTACCGGAATCCTGCGTGCCGGACAGCACCTCCGCACGCACCAGCAGTGTGGTGGCCTTCAGCACTGCTGTTTCATCAAACGCCGTATCCGTTACCCGGAGCTTCGAGCGGTCGGTGTTTGCCGCAACATCTGCTGTCTGCGGTACCTGGAGCGAGGTGTACCGGAGGATTTCCTCCTCCGCCTCCTCAGGGCTGCGGACGCCTTCGACATTCCCAGCCTCATGTTCCGGCGCAAGATCCGCCTGTGCGGGTGCTGCTTCCTGAACATCTGACACGAACTGATCGGACTTCGGTGTTGCCGGCGCAAGCTCCTCCATCGCAGCTTCCTGCTTGGCTTCGTCGGCCATTTCGCCGGCGAAATCCTGGTTGCCATTCAGCGAAGGCGCTGCTTTATTCGCTGTTTCCATATGCGGGATGCGGTGCATGCTCACGAGCATCACCCCGCCTGCCACAAACAGCAGGCACGCTGCAGCGGCGACTGTGCGGTAAATCACACTGATCTTCCGCTTCGGCTTCTCCTCAGCAGGCGGAGCACTCTGCTCCGGCAGTCTGCTTTCAATGCGCATCCAGAGGGCATCCTTGTCCGGCAGATTCTGTTCCATTGCTTCACGACACCGCTTTTCTATTTCTTTTCTTGTCATACCAGCCGTCCCTCCTTTGCCAGTTTTTGCAGCTTGCCGATGGCATTGCGGTATTTCCACGCCACGGTTCCAAGCGGCTTTTTGAGTACCTCTGCAATTTCCCGGAATGTCAGCTCGGCCGCAAGATGCAGCCGGACAATCTCCTGCTCGTCCTCCGAGAGAGAGGCAAGCAGGTCAGCCGCCTGCATGCTTCCGAGCACGGTGCTTTCCGGTGTATCCGTATCCGGCGGGAGCCCCGCCTCTTCGGCATCCTCCACAGGGGTCATCCTGACGGATTTCCGGAGGTGATCGATGGCCATATTCCGGGCGATGGCGGCCAGCCAGCTTTTGTGTCCCTGCCCGGTGCGGTGGGAACCTGCACATTCCCAGAGCCGGAGGAAGAAATCTGAAGTCAGATCCTCCGCATCCTGATGATGATGTACTTTTCCCAGAAAGATCCGGTAGATCCTGTCGCCGTAGGCGTCATAGATTTCCCGTAGGCCGCCGCTGTCGCCGGCCCTGATCTTTTCGACAGCGCTTTCAAATTCCAGATCCGTCATTGGAGCCGCTCCTTCCTGCTTGCGCTTCTGTCTGAATGTACGAAATGGCCGGGGGCATTTTATGGGAAATGCCGCACAAAGAACTGCACACATTTTTATGCACCATGCACAATTCTTGTATCCCAGCGAACCTGCTATGCTTTTATTATAGCCGATGCCCTGCATTTCGTCAATAGCTCTGAAAGTTCGACTGCATCCGTAAATGTGAGAAATTTGTAAAAATCCTGCAAAAGGTGTTTACATGCCGGCGATTTTGTGCTATAATATACAAGTACAATGATGCCCGCACGCCGTGCGGACAACCATCATTCAGAAGGAGTACGCTATGGCACAGAACACCAGAAA
>JAFXOO010000393.1 GCA_017528675.1 Oscillospiraceae bacterium
CAGTCGTGCCGACCACGATCTGCGAGGCATCGGTCGGGTAGACGGTCTGCACAAGGCTGTCCGGGAAGATGACCTCCCGCAGCGCAGGATCCTTCAGACAGCAGACCTTGTTGGGATCCGGCACAAGAACGAGTATGTCCACCGGCAGACGGGAGAGAAAGCGCACAAACAGTGCTTCCTTTTCGTCACGGCATCCGCCGAGCAGCAGCAATACCGCTGTTTCCGGGGTTTTCCACGCATGGAACAGCGTCTCCTGGTAGCGGCGGATCCAGCAAAGGAGATAGACAGCTTCATTGGAAAGATGGCTCAGCGTGGGCTTCTGGCTGTCATAGACCTCAAAGAGCAGGTCGAGGAAAGCCTTGACCATCATGTGCTGTAATTCCTGGCTGGCAGGGAAGCGGATGTTTCCGACAAGTCCCTGCATGAGCTGGTCAATGTCGGTGTAATTGCCCCGCCGGACGGACTGGATTTCGGCATTGTCCGGTGCAGGGAACCCCTTGTCGATAATGAGCATATGCCGTCCGGTCTGCTTCAGATCATCCTGAAGCCGGAACAGTTCGTTCGGGTAGGACTGTTTTTCCTCCACGCCTGTCACCCGGAAAAAGCAGGTGCAGCATTGCGTGGCGTCGCTGCCTCTTTGCATCAGAGGTTTGCGGATGGCATCGAAAGGCTTGTCCTGTGTCCAGGTATTGGCGATGACCGCTACAGACGGCGTCGGCCCGTAGAGGCGCATCCGGTTGGCTTCTTTCTGGATTTCCTGACGGACAGCTTTCAGACTGTAGCCGGCAGGGAAGGGGACGCTTCCGGAAAAGCTGAGGTTCTGCGACATTTTTGAAGCGGGATCGAGCTTCTGGTAATCCGCATCGCCCTTACAGAGGAGCATCACCACATCGCAACCTGCCTGCGACAGCAGATCGAGCATCAGAAGCTCGTAGTTCGTGATATTGCCCTCATAGAGGATTTTGGGGATTTCGTTGTCACCGAGCTGTGAGGTGATGCGTTCAAATTTATAGTACAGCCAGCACATGAATTTCGTGTAGGCATTTTTCAGCATGTTCTCGTTCTTGCCCTGCTTCTGCATGCCATCGAGAACAGAATACATGGCTGAAGCAACAGCCTCCCGCTGCACATTGCTCATGCGTGGAAGCCACCTGGCAAGGCTGGAATTCAGAAATCCCTGTGACATCCGGAAACCCGGCCCCATGGTCTCCTGGTAATAGGAGATATTGCCCGGCTCAGGGTTCGGGATACCACCCTCAAGGATGACACCACGCCGACGGGCAGCGTCATAGTATTTCCGGATAAAGGCGCCGGCTTCCGGCGAAAAGGCAGTGATCCGGCAGCAGTACACACAGCGGGGCTGTCTGCCTGAAAGCGGTGTGAAAATGCCGTCCGGCACTGATAAAGGTCGGTGTTCAAACATGTTGCCCTCTTTTCTGCATAGTGCACAAAAATATATTGATGATAATTATCATTATTATACCGTAATCTTATGAACTAAATATGAATATATCGTGATTTAATTATGAATAAAGGAATAGAGAGCAAAAAAATAAGAAGTCCGCTTCCGGACTTCTTAATTCGGATTGGGGTGGAGGGATTCGAACCCCCGGGTGACGGAGTCAGAGTCCGTTGCCTTAC
>JAFXOO010000394.1 GCA_017528675.1 Oscillospiraceae bacterium
AACTCATCTTCATTGATCATGCATTCTACCAGAACCGGCCCTTCCTCAGCAAATACCTGCTCCATTACCGGTGCAAGCTCCGACAGCTCACTGATGCGGTAGCCCTTCATACCGAAAGCATCCGCCAGTTTGATGAAGTCAGTCTTTCGCTCATGCAGATCCGTATTGGAATAGTGCTTGTTGAAGAACAATGTCTGCCACTGACGCACCATACCCAGTACATGGTTATTCATGATGACAATGGTCACAGGAACATTCTCGGAAGTAGCGGTTGCCAGCTCGTTGAGGTTCATGCCGAAGCTGCCGTCACCGGTAAAGAGGACAGTACGCTTCCCTGTTGCCTTGGCAGCGCCGATGGCTGCGCCAAGACCAAAGCCCATCGTTCCCAGACCGCCGCTCGAAATAAACGTGCGGGGATTCTGGAACGGATAGTACTGTGCCACCCACATCTGGTGCTGACCGACATCCGTCACAATCGGTGTATCCTTCTTGGTGTGCTTGGCAGTCTCCATAATCAGGGCATAGGGAGTAATGCGGTCAGTTGCGGTCACACGCTTGAACTGCTCTGCTTCCTCTGCCTTGAGCGCAGCGATACGAGCCATCCAGTCAGGATGCTTCTTTTCGCTGACCAGGTCAATCAGCCGGTCCAGCGCATCCTTCATGTCACAGGCAATGCCGAGCGCCACGCCGACATTCTTTTCAATTTCAGCAGTATCGCCGTCGATATGTATAATCTGCGCACGCCTTGCATACTTGGAGACATTACCTGTGGCTCTGTCAGAGAATCTTGCGCCAATGGTAATAATCAGATCTGCCTCATCCTGGCCTACGCTCGATGCATAATGGCCATGCATGCCCTCCATCCCAAGGTAACGGGGATTATCTACGGGAATGCAGGAAAGTCCCATCATGGTGCAGCCGATCGGCGCATCAATCTTATTTGCAAGGCGTGTGATCTCATGTGAAATATCAGCAGAGACTGCACCACCGCCAAAATAGATATAGGGCTTCTCGGATTCGGCAATCATCTGGGCAGCTCTTGTGAGCTTATCGCCCTTGGCAAGCTTCAGAGGCTTCTTCTCCACAACCGGACATGGCTGGTAAGGACAGGTTGCCACCTGTACATCCTTCGGAATATCTACAAGAACAGGTCCCGGACGTCCGGATTTTGCAATG
The DNA here is from genome assembly GCA_017528675.1 of Oscillospiraceae bacterium. Classification (GTDB taxonomy): domain Bacteria; phylum Bacillota; class Clostridia; order Oscillospirales; family Ruminococcaceae; genus UBA3855. The sequence continues at coordinate 1,177 of JAFXOO010000394.1, forward strand.
ACAAATGCCTCACGAATGGTATCTGCCAGCTTATCAACACTTTTTACAAGGAAATTATGCTTGGTAATCGGCAGTGTTACACCGGTGATATCCACCTCCTGGAAGCTGTCACGGCCAATCAGGCTGTTGGGCACGTTACCGGTAATCGCCACAAGCGGGATGGAGTCAAGGTAAGCTGTTGCAATACCGGTTACCAGGTTTGTCGCACCAGGGCCCGATGTTGCAATGCAGACTCCGACCTCACCGCTCGCACGGGCATAGCCGTCTGCTGCATGGGCAGCCCCCTGTTCGTGTGCAGTCAGGACATGTTCAATCCGGTCTTTTCGTGTGTACAGAGCGTCATAGAGATTGATGACCTGTCCGCCCGGATAGCCGAACACAGTCTTGACACCCTGCTCGATCAGGGTCTCTACAACGATATCTGCGCCAGTGAGTATCATGCTCTCATTCCTTTCCTATCATCAGAAACCATCCTGCATTGCTATGCTTGTCTGCGCATAGTCCGGATGCAGTCGAGACGGTCAATCAATGATTACTCAATCTTAATTATAACACTTTGCCAGAGTGAAATCAAGTAGGGTTTTGATTTTTGCTATTTTGCACAAGTTTCAACAACCGGTTTTGTGAGCAGACAGAATCAATGCTATCTGTATGCCCGGCCGGCTGATGCTTCAGATGAACTGTGCACGGCATCAGAAATTCTTGTCACGCAAATCAATGGTCGAGGGAGAATTACGGCGGTTTTCAAGGTTTTGTTCCTTCCGGAGTCTCCCCTTCCGGATGAGATCGTAAACCTGCTGTTCATCTCCCGCTGCAAGTGCATCACGATAACACGCAAGGTTGCTGATCAGCGTGTCAAGCTCCGTCAGGAGACTTTCACGGTTCTCCATGAACAGTCCTGTCCACATATCCTCATTCATTGTGGCGATGCGGGTCATGTCGTGGAAGCTGCCGCCGGAAAAACCGCTCTCCAGCTCAATGACAGGACTCTCCACATAGCTTGAAGACACCACATGTGCAAGCTGTGAGGTATAAGCAATCATGCGATCATGCATTGCAGGGGATGTAATCACGAATTTCCGGAAGCCGATCTGGTGTGCAAGATTCTTGACCTGTGCAATGACATGCTTCGGGGTTTTCTCCGTAG
>JAFXOO010000395.1 GCA_017528675.1 Oscillospiraceae bacterium
AGCAGGACTGCAAGGAGCAGTTTGCCATCCTCAAAAAGCTCATGCAGGACGATGCCGTGACCGAGATCATCTGCGCCACGGATGCTGACCGGGAGGGCGAATGCATTTTCCGGTACGTCTACGATCTGGCTGGCTGCCGGAAGCCGGTCAAGCGGCTGTGGGTGTCCTCTCTGGAGGAATTCGCCATCCGGGATGGTTTTGCAAAACTGAAAAGCAGCAGTGAGTACGACAGCCTCTACAATGCCGGATTCTGCCGAGCCAGAGCAGACTGGCTGGTCGGTATGAACGGTTCACGCCTATTTTCCATCGCCTACAAGCAACGCCTGAACCTCGGCCGGGTGCAGACACCCACGCTTGCCATGATCGTGCAGCGTGATCATGATGTTGCAAATTTCGTAAAGCAGAAATATTTCACGGTAGGTCTTCTGTGCAGCACGGAAAACGGCAGCTTCATCGCTGAAACGGAGCGTATTGACGATCCTGCAAAGGCATCTGCGCTTGCAGCAGCCGTCACCGGCAAGACAGCAACCGTAACTGAGCTGAAAAAGGAGCAGAAAACCAGCAATCCGCCGAAGCTCTACGACCTCACGACCTTGCAGCGTGAATGCAACAAGTTCTATGGCTACACAGCGCAGCAGACGCTCAATGCGCTGCAAGGGCTGTATGAAGCAAAGCTGGCGACCTATCCCCGAACGGATTCGCAGTATCTTTCTGACGATATGGAACAGACGGCGCTGCGTGTGATCGAAGTAATCGGAACAGTGTTCCCGGAATATGCGAATCCGTCACCGGATATTCGGCGCTGCATCAACAATGCCAAAGTGACCGGTCATCATGCAATCATCCCGACCGAGAGCATCCGGACGGCTGTTCTCTCGAAGCTGCCGGACGAGCAGCGGAATGTACTGCTGACAATCGCCGCCAAGCTCATGATGGCGACCGCAAAGCCGCAGAAATATGAATCAACAATAATCACTGTCCGCTGCGAGGAAACAGATTTCAAGGCAAGCGGCAAACGGATCCTCGATGACGGGTGGAAAGCAATGGAAGCCCATTTCAAGGCGCAGCTCAAAAGCAAGGACACAGAGCAGGAGGCTGCGGATGACGACCAGAAGCTCCCGGAGCTTGCGCAGGGGCAGATGATCTCCCATACAAAGGGAGAAGTCCAGGAACATTGGACGAGCCCGCCCAAGCCCTACACCGAGGATACGCTGCTGACAGCGATGGAACATGCCGGTCAGGACGAGTATGACGAGGAAACGGAGAAGAAAGGCCTCGGCACACCGGCGACACGAGCTGCCGTGATCGAGGGACTTGTGCTGCACGGGTACATCGAGCGGAAGAAGAAGCAGATCATCTCCACGGATCGAGGGCGCAGCCTGATCGCAGTGGTGCCGGAGGCGGTCAAGTCTCCGAAGCTGACGGCAGAATGGGAGATGTAGTTGCAGCAGATCGAGCATGGAAAAGCGAATGCTGCGGACTTCATGCAGCAGATCACGGCGTATGTCAAGCAGATTTGTGCTACATATATCACAGCAGATGAAGCCGTGAGCTTCCGGAAGAAAGCAGAGCCGCTCGGCAAATGCCCGAAGTGCGGCGGCGA
>JAFXOO010000396.1 GCA_017528675.1 Oscillospiraceae bacterium
CCTGTCACTGACACGTTAAAAAGGTGGACTTTGTGCAGTTTTGCTTGCAAATAATCTACTCAATTTTTTCAAAAGCTATTGACATTTTCATAAAAATAGTCTACAATATATACAGGCAGTCGATTTTCATGCTGATTATACCATGAAGATCCGGCTATCAGTTTCGTTTTCACTTTTCTGATTCTAAAAAGGAGGATGCATTTCTATGAATTTGCAAAGCAGCAAGCGCTTCCTGGCATTGCTGACCGGTACAGCAATGCTGCTGACAGGCATCGTTCCGCTCACCGCAGCGGCAGGTGCCGGCGCAGAGGGCGAGGAGCTGGAGACGGTAGCGGAGGAGGATAAGATCCTGCCCGATCCGGATACGCTCAAACCCGTGGACGTGAACTTTGCCAAGGCATTGCAGCTCTCGCTGTATTTCTACGACGAGAACAAGTGCGGCACCAGAACAGGCAATGTGGAGTGGCGTGGCAACTGTCACATGGAGGACGCCAAGGTACCGCTGATTCCGATGACGGAGAAGAAGCGTGGTACCAACCTCTCCCAGGAGTTCATCGACGAACACCGTGACATCCTCGATCCGGACGGCGACGGTCTGATCGACGTTGAGGGCGGTATGCACGATGCGGGCGACTGCGTGAAGTTCTGCCTCCCCGGCAGCTACGCAGCCTCCACCCTCGGCTGGGGCTACTACGAATTCCGGGATGCCTATAAGGATGCCGGTCAGGCAGAGCACGCCGAGCAAATCCTGCACGCTTTCAACGACTTCTATCTGAAGTGCCTGTATTACGATGAAAACGGAGAGGATGTCCTGGCATTCTGCTACCAGGTCGGTGAGGGTAACATCGACCACAACTACTGGATCACCCCTGATCTCCAGGGCACCTGGCTTCTCGACTTCGAGCGTCCGGCGTATTTTGCAACAGTGGAGACACCTGCCTCGGATATGTGCGCAGGCGTAGCCGCATCGCTCGCTGTCAACTACCTGAACTTCAAGGACACCGAGCCGGAGTATGCCGAAAAATCCCTCAAGGCAGCCAAGGCACTCTACAAATTTGCCCGTGAGACGCACTCCGAGGAGCTCGTGACCAACAACGACGGCAAGACTGCCGGAACAAAAGACGGCGAGGATGCCAAGACCTATTCCGATGACGATCCGGATGCAGCCAATGCCGGCGTAGAGAATTCTTCGATGAAGGTCACCTCTCTGGGCTATGACGGCGGCTTCTACACCTCCAGCTACGACTATGACGAGCTGGCATGGGCAGCCGTATGGCTCTATGAGTGCACCGGCGACGACACCTACATCGACCACATTGTCCATGTCAACGAAAAGGTTTCCGGCGAGATGGGCGCACACCCCTACACCGGCTACATCAAGCGCATCATCAAGGACACCGGCAACTGCTGGCAGAACATCTGGGTACACTGCTGGGATACCGTGTGGGGCGGCGTATTCGCCAAGCTCGCACCGATTACCAACTGCTCCCGTGACTGGTACATCTTCCGCTGGAATCTCGAATTCTGGAGCGGCATGACCGAGGCGGATGCCAAGGCAGCAACAGGTCTGCCGCCTGCTGTCACCGCCCACAAGGATTTCGGCCTGGACGATGAGGTCTGGAAGACCTCCATCACAGCCGACAAGATCGCTGACCTCCCGGAGGAGGACGGCGCATGGCTCAAGAAGACACCGGGCGGCTTCGGCATGCTCAACGACTACGGCTCCGCCCGTTATGACACCGCCTTCCAGCTCGAAGCCCTCGTCTATGCCAAGGAAACAGGCGACATGACCTTCGCAGACTGGGCAAAGGGTCAGATGGAATACATCATGGGCAACAACCCGATGGGTCGTTCCTACATCGTCGGCTATGACCTTGAGAACGGCGCATCCCATCCGCATCACCGTGCATCCCACGGCTCCACCACGCTGAACATGGACGACCCGAAGGATCAGGTACATGTACTCTGGGGCGCACTGGTCGGCGGCCCGGATGCCGGCGACTGGCACCGTGACCTCACGAAGGACTATATCTATAACGAAGTAGCCGTGGACTACAACGCTGCATTTGTCGGCGCCTGCGCAGGTCTGTACAAGTACTACGGCAAGGCAGACGGCGACAAGCCCGAGTCCGACTTCCCGCCCTCCGAGGAGAGCATGAAGGGCAAGATCGAGGAATTCACCCTCAAGGCCGCTGTCGGTCAGGAAGACAACATGGCACCACAGGTGCTCATCGAGATCGACAACCATTCCTTCCTGCCGCCCCGCTATCTTGACGGCATCGACGTGCGGTATTATTTCAACATCGGTGAGCTGCTGAAAAACGGCCAGACCGTGGATGATCTGAATGTCCGCATCGACTATGACTCCCTGAAATCCAACACCAACGGCGAATACCTGTGCACGACCGACCTCGTGCAGTACAACGACAAGGGCGACTGCTACCTCAACATTCACTGGCCGGATGCGAAGTTCTACGGCAAGGAGCAGTTCCAGTTCGCACTGATGGCAGACACCATCGCCATCATCCCTGGCGGCAAGGAAGACGGCAGCGACCTGCACACCTTCATCTGGGATCCGACCAACGACTACAGCCGTGAGCAGATCCGCACCGCCAAGGAAATCGGCAAGGAACTGAACGCAGCGCCGGAACTCACCGATGGCATGACCATGTACATCGAGGGTCAGCAGGTATGGGGCGAAGCCCCCAAGGACGCACCGCAGCCTGAGGGAATCAATACTACAACCGATTCCACTGACAGTGTGAAGTACGGTGACGTTGACCTGGACGGCAAGGTCACCATCGTGGATGTCATCACGCTCAACAAGAGCCTGATGATCGGAGAAAAGCTGACTGCACAGCAGATGAAGAACGCCAACGTAGACAGAAAAGGCGACAAGCCGGATGAAATTGACGCACTGAACATCCTGAAGGCAGTGGTTGAGATGATTACCCTGCCGGTCAAGGCATCCTGAACACAAGAATCCCCCTCCCGTACAGGAGGGGGATTCTGCTTGTCTGACAGCATTCCTGTTCCGTTGCCGGCCGCCGGAATTACTTCTGAAGTTCTTCAAGTGCAAACCGCATCCGTCCGAGCGTTTCCTCCCGTCCGAACACTTCCATCAGTTCGGTAGCACCGCCGGGCGTCACCGCCTGCCTTGCAATGGCAATGCGCACCGCCCACATCACAGCACCGGCCTTGCGCTCCGTATCCGCAGCATACTGCTTCAGGATGCCGAACAGTGTGTCATTATCCCAGGTCTGTGCAGCTTCAAGCAGCGGCAGACAATCCGCAAGAATCGCTTTGCAAAGCTCCGGCGTGGTCTTGTTCTTCTTGTTCGTGTAGAGATCGCTCTCCATCGGCAGGCGCTCCTTCACAAAGCCAACCTGCTCCCTGATATCACAGAATGCCGAAATTCTCGAATGCAGCAGACCTGCAAGCTTCTCCGTGTTGATATAGTCCGGGCAAAGCTCCTGCAAGATCGGCAGTGCCTTTGCATTGTATTCCTCCTCCGGCAGCTTCTTGATATACTCCGCATTGAACCAGCGCAGCTTCTCATAATCAAACACTGCCGGCGACTTGGAAAGACCGTCCATCGAGAAAGCCGCCTTGAGCTCGTCCATTGTAAAGAATTCCTGCGTGTCCTTCGGTGCCCATCCAAGCAGTGCAATGTAGTTGACAATCGCCTCCGGCAGATACCCGTCCGCCACCAGATCCTGGAAGCTGACCGCCCCGTGCCGCTTCGAGAGCTTGGAGACATTGCCATCCGCATCTCTGCCCATGAGCAGCGGCAGATGCACATAATGCGGCCGCTCCCAGCCGAATGCATCATACAGCAGGCAGTACTTCGGCGTAGAAGTCAGGTACTCATTGCCCCGCACCACATGCGTCACGCCCATGAGGTGGTCATCCACCACATGGCAGAAATTATAGGTCGGAAAGCCGTCTGCTTTTATCATAATCTGGTCACGCAGCTCGGAATTATCAATGCTGACCTCGCCGTACACTTCGTCCACATAAGAGGTAGTCCCGGTCAGCGGCATTTTCTGACGGATGACATAGGGCATCCCCGCCGCAAGATTGCGCTCAACCTCCTCAGCAGGCAGATCCCGGCAATGGCCGTCATAGCCGCCGATGCCGATGTCGTTTTTCAGCGATTCGAGGCGTTCCTGCGTGCAGAAGCAATAATAGGCATGTCCGCTTTTCACAAGCTTTTCGGCATATTCCTTGTAAATCGGCAGGCGCTCGCTCTGGATATAGGGGCCATGCTCACCGCCGACGCCCGGTCCCTCATCGTAATCAATGCCGGTCATTTCAAGGGTCTTATAGATGACATCCGCCGCCCCTTCGACGAGTCTCCCCTGGTCGGTGTCCTCAATCCGGAGAATGAACTTTCCGCCTCTGGATTTGGACAGCAGATACGAATACAGCGCTGTACGCAGATTGCCGATGTGCATGAATCCCGTCGGTGACGGAGCAAACCGGGTCACAATAGTCTCTGACATGATGGTAATTCCTTTCTGAAATGGATTGATATACTTATTATAGCACAGCTTTCCTGTTTTTGCAATAGCCAAATACGCTCCGCCCCGACAATGTCAACAACTTAGCGAAAGCAAAACCTGCGGGTGCAGGGCGGTCACCGCCCTGCTTCGCTTTAAGCGACCAGCGGCGCTCGCAGGCTCGCTGGCTGTCTGCTTATGCCGAGGGTGGTTTAGGAGGGGCGAGCAGCCCCTCCTGAGTCGGCGCAAGCCGAC
>JAFXOO010000397.1 GCA_017528675.1 Oscillospiraceae bacterium
CCAAGACCTATATCTTTGCGGCAAAGGCAGCACCGGGCTACTATCTTGCAAAGCAGATCATCAAGATGATCTGGGCAATCTCCGAGGAAATCCGTAAGAATCCGAGAATCTCCGAGAAGCTTGCCGTTCACTTTGTAGAGGACTACAGCGTTACGCTCTCCGAGCTGCTGATGCCTGCATCCGATATTTCGGAGCAGATCTCCCTTGCAGGTACAGAGGCTTCCGGTACCGGCAACATGAAGCTGATGCTCAACGGCGCAGTAACCCTTGGTACACTCGACGGTGCGAATGTTGAAATCCGTGACGCAGTCGGTGACGACAACATCATCATCTTCGGTATGAAGACCGAGGAGGTCAATGCCCGCAAGGAACGCTATAATCCGGAGCAGCTCTACAACGAGAATCCGGTGATCCGTGACTGCATCAACCGCATGTACCACGGCATCAACGGCTGCACCTTCGCAGAGGTTGCCAACTCCCTCAAGACCCAGGATCCGTATATGGTTCTGGCGGACTTCGAGGACTACAGACGTGCACAGGCCTTCAGCACCGAGTGCTATCTCGACAGACAGCGCTGGGCAAAGATGGCACTGCTGAACACCGCAGGCGCCGGCATCTTCTCCGCCGACCGTGCTGTCAGCGATTATGCAAGAGACATCTGGGCTCTGTAATGCAGTAAAATAAGGAAGTACTGCATTAACGATTTCTTCAGTACGATCAAAGAAGCGTGCTTGATTGCAGGCAATTGGGCACGCTTCTCTTGCAGACTCACGGTGATAGCTCACATATCAATGATAGCGGGCGAATCACTGCAAACCGTGCATGAACGGGATTTTTTAATGAGGTGAATGATGAATGAGTCATTTGTATGATAGCTGGGATACAAGCTACAAGACCCCCTTCGGCGCCATCCGGAAGGGGAAGGTCTGCTATTTCCAGATTCGGCTGCCAAGAGAACTGCATCCGGATTATGCGCCGTGCCTGGTGCTGTTCCGCAACGGTTTCCGGGAGCGGTTCATCAGCATGTTCCATCTCCGGGAGGAGGAGGACTGTCAGGTCTGGGGCTGCGGCTATATTCCGAAGTATGTTGGCGTGCATTACTATTATTTCGCCTATACCGTGAACCGGGAGCGCTTTTTCATCAAGAAGACAGCCGGTCATATCGGCAATCTCAACGAAGGAGACCTGTTCCAGCTCACGGTCTATGACGAGGATTACCAGACACCGGACTTCCTCAAGGGCGGTGTGATGTACCAGATTTTCCCTGACCGCTTTGCGAAAAGCGGCGAAGTGCATGAGAATATCCCGGACGGCCGTGTCCTGCGGGAGGACTGGGGCGGCACACCGTGGCACCGGCCGGATGAGCACGGACATGTGTGGAACAATGACTATTTCGGCGGCGATCTCAAGGGCATTCAGCAGAAGCTGCCCTATTTGCAGGAGCTTGGTGTAACCTGTATCTATCTGAACCCGATCTTTGAGAGCCACGAGAACCACCGCTACAATACCGCCAACTACCGCAAGGTAGACCCGCTCCTCGGTACGAATGAGGACTTCCGGGAGCTCTGTGCGGAGGCGAAAAAGCTCGGCATTTCCGTAATTCTGGACGGCGTGTTCTCGCATACCGGTGCCGACAGCATCTATTTCAACAAATTCGGACGCTATGATACCGTCGGCGCCTACCAGTCCAAGGACAGCGAGTACTACCCGTGGTATACGTTCTATAACTATCCGAACGAGTACGAAGCCTGGTGGGGGATTGACACGCTCCCGAATGTACAGGAGAACAACAGGGAGTATACCCAGTTCATCTGCGGCGAGGGAGGCGTTCTGGATTATTGGCTGGATATGGGCGCAGCCGGATTCCGGCTTGATGTGGCAGATGAGCTGCCGGATGCCTTCCTGGACAATCTGCGCACCCGTGTGAAGAAAAATGACCCCGGCAAAATCGTCATCGGTGAGGTCTGGGAGGACGCCTCCAACAAGGAGGCCTACGGTGTGAAGCGCCGCTATCTGCTCGGTGACCAGCTTGATTCCGTGATGAATTACCCCTTCCGTGAAGCAATCATCAACTACATCAAGGGCATGCGCAGCCGGGATTTCCAGCATGCGATTATGACCATTCTCGAAAACTACCCGAAGCCGTCTGTGGATGTGCTGATGAATTTTGTCTCCACGCATGATATTGAGCGGGCGATCAACCGCTTCGGCGGTGAGAGCTGCGACGACAAGTCCAAGGACTGGATGGCGGAGCGCTGGCTGAATGAGCACGAATACTGGCTCGGCAAATCCCGCCTGAAGGCTGCCACAGCACTCATGTTCTTCCTGCCGGGCGTGCCGTGTATCTACTACGGCGATGAGGCGGGCTTGCAGGGCTATAAGGATCCGTTCAACCGCCGCTGCTATCCGTGGGGGCATGAGGATCAGGAGCTGATTGCGTTCCACAAGGAGCTTGCCCGCATCCGCAGGGAATACCGGGTATTCCGTACCGGCCGCCTGAGCTTCCTGCCGGCGCAGGATGATGTGATGGCATTTGCCAGAACACACGAGGGCTCCGGCTATGCGGTGCAGATCTATGTCAACCGCTCGGAGCACGAGCAGCGTGTGCAGTTCACGCCGTGGAAGGAAAACTACCGTCTGTCCGGCGTGGAGCGTGGACAGATGGAGGGCGATTCGATCCGCCTTGCGCCGTTTGATTATGCCGTGATCGTCTGCCGTGCACAGACAGGCGAATCCCCGGTGGAGCAGGATGAATGCCCGAAGCCGGAGCATGAGGAACATAAGCATTCATAACGGAGCTAAGCTCATCTTTCCGTAATTGACATGGCTTCCAAGACATATGCTTTAGTCTGATAAATGAAAATAAGTAATCCGAGGAGATCGGCTGAATCTCCTCGGATTTTTTATTTTAATTATTCACGTTATTATGTTGCTTTATGCCCTCGAGGTTCCAAAATTTCACCGCTATCTTCGAGTGCGGTACGCCATGACTTTAATGCATCTTCATATTCAGCGTATACATCTCGCTCGTTGCTGCTGTCCGTTATTAAAGCAATGGAAAGATTAGTGCTTTTTTCTATCATATTATGAAGCCAGTCTTTGTATAGTCCGCCGGTGTTTGCAGTATTATATAATTCCTTTGCTGCTTTCTGGGATTTACTAACGTCAAATGTCTTAATTGAGTTGAGGTCATCAAGTATTTGCTTACTATAATTTCTACAAGTGTTGGCGTGATTATCCAATTCTTCTTTGCTACCGTTTTGAAAAGCGTTCATTGCGTAACCGAGTGAATCAGCAAATAAATCGTTTAGTTCTGAAACCTCTGACATGGCGTCTTTGTCTTTGGTGAGCCTATCGTTTAATGCTTCGGCTTCGGAAAGCATGGCATCTATTTTTGATTGCATAATGTTGTATTCAATATAATCCTCAGCTTGAATCGAAGTGGTTGCTATATTCCGCATAACGCTGTTGTAGCTGTCAACACTTTTTTTGAAATCATTTACAGTTTTGGCTGAAAGCCGCATGTTTTTTATAGCATCGTTCACTGTGCCTGCTTCAGCTTTGTATTTATCTTCCTCTTGAATTCGCTCCCGTTCAGCTTTGACCTCGGCTAAGTGTTCAACTTTTCTTTGATCAAGTTGATCCATTCGTGTTGTATCAATTTTATTCTTATCTTTATCGGGCAGAGCATCATAAGCCTTATGAGCTTCATTGAGCACCCTGTTAGTCGAGGCATCATATGCTTCTGGTAAGGAATCTATCATCTCCTGAACGGATTTTGCCTCTTTAGATATGCACCCTGTCAGGGTTGTGCACAGCAAAAGTATACCGATGAATGCAATTGCTCTTTTCATAAATTATCCTCCTTTGGACTTGATTTTAACATTATCATTAGATGCTGTTGAAAAAAGCAGATACTCAAATGATAAATAATACATCATTTGTGATGTTATGATACAATTATAACATCATTTTTGGCTTTTGTCAACAATGTATAAATGATGTATAATTAAAATTAACATATCGTTCATTGTTTATTAGGGAGGGACGTTCATGAAAGAACACCTGCTTTTGTATCCTAATCTCGTCTCTGTCCGGAAAGCAAAATGTACACAAAAAGAGCTTGCCGAATATCTTGGAATTTCTCAGCAGGAGATTAGTCGCTATGAACGGGGCGAAGTTAAGGCTTCCATTGGTTATCTTCGGGATGTAGCGGATTATTGCAATGTGAGCGTAGATTATATTCTTGGACGTGAATCAAAATGCCAAGCGCTCTTGAATGAAGACGAAATGCAGCTTCTTTCCATTTATGAACTTCTTACGCCGGAGAACAAGGCGAAGCTAACCGAGCGTGCACAGTCACTATTTGATATGCAGGGATGATTTACCTTCCCTCCCTTTGTGCATTCCTCCAAAAATGAAAAAACCTGTCAAGTCACTTGACTTTCCACCTGAAGTATGGTATACTATTCAAGGTATGGAAAGCAGTTCTACTTGACACCCGGAGGGCAAAGCGATGGCAGCAAATGAACAAAAGCTTGATTATGGCTTCGTCCGGATGTTTGACTGTTACAAGGGGCTTCTGACAGACCGCCAGCGGGATGTCATGGAGCTGTATTATAACGAAGATTATTCTCTCTCTGAGATCGCATCCGTGCTGGGCATCACCCGGCAGGCCGTCAGCGACAGTCTGCGGCATTCGAGAGCGATTCTACAGGATACTGAGGAAAAGCTCGGACTTGCCGGACGCCTGGATGCGCTGCGGGAAGTGCTGGGTGAGCTCCGGGAAACCGCCGGAGACGGCGACTGCGCAGCTCTTGCCGAACGGGCGCTCACGCTCCTTGACGGCTGATGCGCATTTCAGACTAACTTCTAAAAGGTGGCGATCTGTATGGCATTTGAAGGCCTTTCCGATAAGCTGAATAAAGTGTTTAAAAAGCTGAAATCCCACGGCAAGCTCACCGAGAGCGATGTCAAGGAGGCAATGCGGGAGGTGCGTCTGGCACTCCTCGAAGCGGATGTCAGCTATAAGGTTGTCAAGGACTTTGTGGCGAAGGTTACGGAAAAGGCTGTCGGTGAGGAAGTCCTCTCCAGCCTGACACCTGCCCAGCAGGTCGTGAAGATCGTCAATGAGGAGCTCATCGACCTCATGGGCAACGACAACGCCCGCATCAATGAGTCATCCAAGCCGCCCACGATCATCATGATGTGCGGTTTGCAGGGCTCCGGTAAGACCACCCACTCGGCAAAGCTCGCCAAGATGCTCAAGGCAGAAGGCCACCGCCCGATGCTTGCAGCGTGCGACATCTACCGTCCGGCTGCAATCCAGCAGCTTCAGGTTGTGGGCGAAAAGGCCGGTGTCAAGGTCTTTGAGATGGGGCAGGTTGACCCCGTTATCATCGCAAAACAGGCCGTGCGCTATGCAAAGGACTACGGCCATGACTATATTATCCTCGATACAGCCGGCCGTCTGCATATCGACACTGCGCTGATGGAGGAGCTGCAAAACATCAAGGCAGCCACCGAGCCGGATGAGATCATGCTCGTCGTCGATGCCATGACCGGCCAGGATGCCGTGAATGTGGCAAAGGCGTTTGATGATGCACTCGGCATCGACAGCGTGCTGATGTCCAAGCTCGATTCCGATACAAGAGGCGGTGCGGCGCTCTCCGTGCTCGCCGTGACCGGTAAGCCCATCAAATTTGTGGGCATGGGCGAAAAGCTTGATGATTTTGAGCGCTTCCATCCCTCCCGCATGGCATCCCGTATTCTCGGCATGGGCGATGTGCTCACGCTGATCGAGCGTGCCGAAACGGTCATTGACCAGAAGGAAGCAGAAAAGCTCACCAAAAAGCTCCAGAATTCCGAGTTTGACATGAATGACCTCCTCGACCAGCTCCGCCAGATCCGGAAAATGGGCGACCTGAAGTCTATTGTGTCCATGTTCCCCGGCGGCGATAAGGTGCCGGATGACCAGCTCGACAACCGGCAGTTTGACCGGCTGGAGGCGCTGATCCTGTCGATGACACCGGCAGAGCGCGCCAAGCCCTCGATCATCAATCCCTCCCGGAAGCGCAGAATCGCAGCCGGCAGCGGTACCAAGGTTGAGGATGTCAACCGTCTGCTCAAGCAGTTTGAGCAGATGAAGAAGGCCATGAAGAAATTCGGCGGCAAGATGAAGGGCGGCAAGGGCGGAAAGGCCATGCTGCGGCAGGCAAAAAGGGCGATGGCAGGCATGAACTTCGATAACATGCCGGGCATGGGCCCGCTGAAAAAGTAAGCTATCAATGCGGTTCCCCGCTTGATATACAGAGCTCGCTGCAGAGCTCACTGAAATCATATATGAGAGGTGAAAACAAATGGCAGTAAAGATCAGACTGAGAAGAATGGGTGCCAAGAAGGCTCCGTTCTATCGTGTTGTCGTAGCTGACTCCCGTTATCCGAGAGACGGCCGCTTCATCGAGGAGATCGGTTACTATGATCCGACCAAGGAGCCGAGCGTTGTAAAGGTTGACGCTGACAAGGCCAAGGAGTGGATCGCAAAGGGCGCACAGCCGACCGATACCGTGAAGAACATCCTGAAGAAGGAGGGCATCCTGTAAGATCAGGTGCCTGTGACTGCGAAACGGGGGGAGGCACATCTGCGCCTTCTCTCCTGTGCTCGCAAAAGCTGGAGGTTACAATGAAAGAATTATTATATGCCATCGTTGCGGGTCTTGTGGACAACAAGGATGCCATCGAGATTACCCAGGACGAGCCGAACGAGGAAGGCGTTATTGTGTTTCATCTGCATGTAGCAGAGGACGATATGGGCCGTGTTATCGGCAAGCAGGGCAGAATTGCCAAGGCGATCCGCACGATCATGCGTTCCGGTGCCGCCAGAAACGGCATGGAAAGCATTGCTGTCGAGATCGGCTGATCCCGGAGGAAGCATGGGACAGAAGCGATTTTTGGAAATAGGTAAGATCACAAACGTCCATGGTCTGCACGGGGAGGTCAAGGTCTATCCCTGGTGTGACGATGCGGCGTTTTTGTGTTCCTTTGATACGCTGTACACGGACAAGGACGGCCTTCATCCCGTGGAGATTCTGCGTGCCAGAGTGCAGCAGAACATGGTCATCCTACAGCTTGCGGGCTGCGGGACACGGGAACAGGCTGAGGCGATGCGTGGTACAGTGCTGTATATGGACAGGGATGATGTGGAACTGGAGGAAGGAACCTATTTCATCCAGGATCTCATCGGACTGCGGGTTGTGGATGCCGACACCGGCAGGGAATGGGGCGTGATCCGGGATGTCATGCAGACCGGCGCCAACGATGTGTACAGCATCTATAATGCACAGGAAAAGAAAGAGTACCTTGCACCTGCCATCCCCGAAGTGGTACTGCAAACGGATCTTGCGGCCGGCGTCATGACCATCCGGCCTCTGAAGGGACTGTTTGACGATGCGGATTGAGATAGCCACGCTTTTCCCGGAGATGTGTGAGGCCTATCTCTCGGAAAGCATTGTCGGCAGAGCCAGAAAAGCCGGCCTGATCGACATTCATTGCCGGAATATCCGGGATTATACACTCGACAAGCACCGCCGTGTGGACGATAAGCCGTTTGGCGGCGGCATGGGTATGGTGATGCAGGCAGAGCCGATCTATCGCTGCTGGCAGGCAGCATGCGAGGAGATGGGCGGCCGTCCGCATACCATCTACCTCTCCCCCCAGGGCAAAACCCTGACGCAGGGGAGAGCTGTGGAGCTGCTCCGGGAACCCTCGCTGTTTCTGCTGTGCGGGCATTATGAGGGTGTGGACCAGCGGGTGCTCGACAAGATTGTGGACGAGGAAATCTCCATCGGTGACTATGTGCTGACCGGCGGCGAACTGCCGGCACTGGTGCTCACGGATGCGATTGCCCGGATGTGTCCGGGCGTTCTGCCGGCAGCGGTTGCCTTCGAGGAGGAGAGTCATTTTTCAGGGCTGCTGGAGTATCCGCAGTACACCCGCCCGGAGATCTGGGAGAATATGGCAGTGCCTCCGGTATTGCTTTCGGGGCATCACCGGAACATCACACTCTGGCACCGGGAGCAGAGTTTGCAGGTGACAAAGGAGAAGCGCCCGGAGATGTATGAGGCCTATCTGGCAAAAATGGAAAAAGAGAGAAATGATGCGGGTGATATGTAATGTATCACCCGATTTTATTGCATCATGCACATAATTCTATGTTGAAATTTATGGCTTTTCAACACAGAATTCCACCAAAATGCTGTGGTGAATATTCACAAACATTTTATATGCAAGTGTTTCGGCTTTGCCAAAACCGTAGAATTTTTCGGAAAAACCACGAAACCCCCTAAAAAACCGTTGACGAATTGAAAAAATGCATGTATAATAACAGTATGCAAAGGTAAGCACACAAAAACAATTACATTGCAAAGATGGGAGAGTTTGATTATGTTTGTAAAAGATGTTACCGTACAGAATCAGGTTGGCCTCCATGCAAGACCTGCCACTTTCTTCATCCAGAAGGCAAATGAGTATAAGTCCTCTATCTGGATCGAGAAGAAGGAGCGCAGAGTGAATGCAAAGAGCCTTCTGGGTATCCTGTCCCTCGGCATCGTAGGCGGCACGGATATTCGCATCATTGCTGACGGCTCTGACGAGCAGGCTGCTGTTGAGGCTCTGGTTGAGCTGGTAGAGAGCGGCTTCAGCGATGACAACAGATAAGTAACCAACCGAAATGGGCGCTGCCGGAATGCTCTGGCAGCGCCGTTTTTCTTGTTACCGGACAGATTGTCCGAGCATGGTTTCCGCAAAGATGCCATAGCCCTTTGCCGGGTCAGAGACAAAGACATGCGTGACAGCGCCGACAAGCCGTCCGTTTTGCAGGATCGGGCTGCCGGACATGCCCTGCACAATGCCGCCGGTCTCCGCAAGCAGCCGCTCGTCCGTGATCTCGATGACCATATTCCGGCCGTCATCCCGAAAGTCGAGCGCAGTGATTTCTGCTGAATAGGGAGCCGGTTCACTGCCGCTGACTGTGGTCAGAATCACCGCTTCACCGAGTGTCACCTCCTGCTTGAGCGCCATCGGCACAGCAGGGGAATCCGGCAGTTCCGTGGTCTTGCCATAGATGCCGCAGCCAGTGTTGGCGGAGAGTGTGCCCAGCGGGGCATCTGTCGGGAAATAGCCCTGAAGCTGCCCCGGCGTACCGGGCGAGCCCCTGACGGCGCCGCTGATTGTCACCCGGTCTGCTTCACCGCTGCCGAGCGGGATGCGGCAGCCCGTATCGGGGTCGCAGATCGGATGTCCCAGCCCCGCAAAGCTGCCGTCCGACGGGTCATAATAGGTCAGCGTGCCGATGCCTGCGGCGCTGTCCCGCACCCAGAGTCCGGTCTGAAAGGCCGCATCTGTAACCGACCAGACCGGCGTCAGCGTGACCTCGCTTGTCTTGCCGTCCCGGCAGACCGTGAGCAGCAGCGGCTCTCCGGCAGCAGCGGCATTCCGCAGATCTCCGGAGGAGCTGACAGGCGTGTGATCCGCCTCCCGGATGATGTCGCCCTCCTGCAAGCCGGCTTCCAGCGCCGGACAGCAGTGGCCGTCAGCGCCGGCGACTTCTCCGAAGCCGACGACCATGCAGCCGTCCATCAGCATCCGCACGCCGAATGGCTCGCCGCCCGGAATAAGCAGAATCTCCTCTGCCGGCTGCACGCCGACAGTCTTGATCGGAAAGACCCCGAACAGCCGCAGGGAAGCCGCATCATGGCAGGAGCCCGTATGAGCGGCACTGACTGTCTCGCCGGTGCGGACAGCGGTGATGGGCAGCGCTGCGGAGATGTGCAGCGTTTCGCCCTTGCGGACGCTGTAGCCATCCGCAAGTGTCCCCGCATAATACAGCGATGCCGAAACCGGCACCAGAAATGCAAGTCCTGCCAGCGACAAGAGCTGCCGGAGCAGGCTGCGTGAAGTGATTTCCAATTTTTTACGTTTCATCCGTCACCAACTTTCTGTGCACCAGATCATGCACAGTATTAGGATGGACAGATCGGGACAGAATATGACCGTGAAGCTTTGTAAGGAGTGGAAAAAATATGAAAAAATGGCCGCAGATCTTAAAGACCATGACCGCCGTGCTGCTGCTCCTTTCGGCAGCGGTCTATCCGGGTTTTATGGCAATGATGTCTGCATCCGGATGGGCTTATAATGTCCGGGAGGGGAATTATCCGGATGTCTTTCGCTCTTTTGCCGGCTGGATGTATGCAGGAGGCGGATTGCTGTGCATCGGCGCACTGCTGGCGGTGCTGTCGATGAAGCCGAAGCGCTGGATCCTTGCACCCGCAGCGATGGGATGCGCCGGAACCGGCCTTGCGGCGAGCCTTTCCTCGCTGTACCGCTTCACCGCCTATGCCGACCAGCATTTTTCCGGGATTGGTGAAACCATGCAGCCGGTGAGCGACCTGTACCGTGACAGGCTGCTGCCGGTCATCCTGCCGGCGGTGCTGACGGCGATTCTTGCAGCGTGGAATCTGTTGTCCGAGGAGACAAGAGACTACCGCAGCCGGAAGCGTGCCGAGCGCCTTGCCAGAGAAAACGCCCCAGCGCCGAAAATTGTAGAGTAATGCCCCACCCCCAAACAATGCCAACAACTTAGGCATTTTGTCGGCTTGCGCCGACTTAGGAGGGGCTGCTCGCCCCTCCTAAACCTCCCTCGGCAGGACTATGCAGCCCTGCACCCGCAGATTTGGGTTCTGCTAAGTCGTTAGCATTGCACCCCCACCCCCCCTCCCCGCCGGGAAGGGGGCTTTTCTTGTCACCTGCAACACTTTCCCCGTTTCCTGTGTCTTAGGTTTATGAAAGCGCTTTCCCGCAAAGGAGGGATCCATTTGACCG